>URTO01000204.1 GCA_900550745.1 uncultured Desulfovibrio sp.
AGGGATTCGATAAGGGCGAAAGTCTTGGGAAGAGAGGGGATGGGGTTTGGGGAAGGGAGGGAGAACCTTTCTTCAGAAAGGTTTCTCCCCCCTTCCCCAATCTGTATCTCCACACGACAACTATGAAAATCAACATACTGACCCTGTTTCCCGAATGGTTTGAGTCCCCGCTGAATACGGCCCTGCTCGGCAAGGCGCGCGAGGCGGGGCTTGTCGAATTCGACATCCTGAACCCCCGCGACAGGACGGAAGACCGCCACCATATCGTGGACGACCGTCCTTACGGCGGCGGGCCCGGCATGGTCATGATGCTGGAACCGCTGGTAAAGACCTTGCGGGAACTGGAAGCGGAGCGGGGCGGGGCGGGGCGGATCATCATGCTCGCCGCCGCCGGTAAGCCGCTCACGCAGTCGCTGGCCCGCGAACTGGCGCGGGAAGAGACGCTGACGCTGGTGTGCGGCCGGTATGAAGGCATCGACGCCCGGCTTATGGACATTCTGCCGGTGGAACAGGTCAGCGTGGGCGAGGCCGTGCTCAACGGCGGTGAGGCCGCCGCCATGATGCTGGTGGAGGCCGCGACCCGGCTCATCCCCGGCTTCATGGGGAAAGAGGAATCCGGCGACGACGAAAGTTTTTCGGCGGGCCTGCTGGAGTATCCGCATTTTACGCGCCCGGAGGTGTTTGAGGATGTGCCCGTGCCGGATGTCCTGCGTTCGGGGGATCACGGGCGCATAGCCAAGTGGCGGCGCGAGCAGTCGCTGCGGACGACGCTTCGGGTCCGGCCCGATATGCTGGACGAAGCTCCGCTGACATCGGATGATATGGCGTACCTGCGGGAAACGGCGGAGGCCGCCGGACGGCTCCGCCTTGGCCGGAACCTCCATTGCGCGTTGGTGCATTATCCCGTTTTCCTTGGTGATCGCAAAACCGGCGCAACCTCTTTGACAAACCTCGACGTTCACGATATAGCACGGTGTTCTCGCACATATGGGCTGGGGAGTTTCACGGTTGTGACCCCCCTGAAGGATCAGCAGGCCATTCTGGAAACGCTGATCCGCCATTGGACGGAAGGGCCCGGAGGCGCCTCCAACCCGGATCGCGCCGAAGCGTTCAGCCTCGTCCGCATGGCTTCCGATGTGCAGGGAGCCGTTGATTTTGTGGAAGCACGCACGGGACAGCGCCCGGTTCTGCTGGGAACCAGCGCGAGGGACAACGGCGCCATGACGCCTCAGGCTGTGCGGGATCTGCTTGCGGATCGTCCTGTTCTGCTCCTTTTTGGGACAGGGCACGGGATGGCCCCGGAGATTCTGGACGCCTGCGACGGCGTACTGAGGCCGCTGCGGTGGATGGATGCGTACAACCATCTCCCGGTGCGTGGGGCGGTCGCCATTACCCTTGATCGGGTGCTCGGCGACTGTTGCTAGAGCCTCTTCACGGCCGCGCCTTTGCGGTACGGTGCAATGCTCTGTGTTGATACCTCCCCCGGCGACGGGGCGAGAGAGCGCAAGCGACAGCCCGTTTCGGGAGTCACCGACAAACGAAGCGACATAACTTCAGGTTGCCCGCCAGACGGGGCAACGACTTCTTTGAGGAGAAGGACATGACCATTATCGAAAAGATCGAACGCGAACAGATGCGCCTTGATATTCCCGCTTTCAAGCCCGGCGACGCCGTGAAAGTGCACTTCCGTATCGTCGAAGGTGAAAAGGAACGTATCCAGGTGTTCCAGGGCAACGTGATCCGTATGCACCGCGGCACCGTGGGCGCTACCGTGACCGTTCGCAAGGTCTCCGACGGCGTGGGCGTGGAACGTATCTTCCCCCTGCACTCCCCCTTCATCGACCACATCGAGCTGGTGACCGAAGGCTCCGTGCGCCGCAGCCGTCTGTACTACCTCCGCGATCTCAAGGGTAAGGCTGCCCGCATCAAGCCCAAGAAGCGCTACTAGTCCCCCATCAGGGAAAAGGGGCGTTTTTCCCCGCAGTGAGGCGTTTCCCGCCCGGCGACGGGCGTTCTGGAAAAAGGGATCTTTACAGGAAAGATCCCTTTTTCCCTTTTTGGCCTTTTGTTACGGAGAGTGTATGGCTGGCCGCAAAAAATCCGTGTCCGTGCAGGAAGAGCTGCTTTTGTGCCCTTCTGCAAAATCGGGCGACTGGTTCCCCGGCATACCCCTTTCGGCGGTTGCCGGGATCGACGAGGCCGGGAGGGGCTGCCTTGCCGGGCCCGTGGTGGCGGCGGCGGTGGTTTTGCCCGAAGGTGCGGTTATTCCCGGCCTTGCGGATTCCAAGGTATTGTCGCCCACCCGCCGGGACGGTCTGGCCGCCGAGATCGGGGCCGTAGCGCTGGCTTGGGGGCTTGGCGTCGTCTGGCCTCCCGAAATCGATCGCATCAATATTTTGCAGGCGACGCTCAAGGCCATGTGCCACGCCGCCAGCGTGTTGAAAGTCCGGCCCAAAGGGTTGCTCATCGACGGCAACCAGACGATCCCCGAACCGTTGTTCCGGCAGCGCGCGGCGTACTGGCCGTCATCCCCGCGCCAGAAATCCATTGTGGACGGCGATGCGCTGGTTCCGGTCATTTCGGCGGCGTCCATCATCGCCAAGACCTTCCGGGATATGCTCATGGACAAGCTCGACAGCCGCTATCCCGGCTATGGTTTCGCCAAGCATAAGGGCTACGGCTCTAAAGAGCATTTTGCCGCCCTGCGTGAGCTTGGGCCGTGCCCCATGCACCGGAAGACGTTCCGGGGCGTTTTGCCCGAACAGCAGACAGCGCGGCAGGGTTCGCTTTTGTGACCTTGCGGCAGGAAAAGGGGCGCGCCGGGGAGGATGCCGCCGCGGATTGGCTGGAAAAGGCCGGGATGCGGATACTCGTCCGCAATTGGCGCAGCGGTTCGTATGAACTGGATATTGTCTGCGGCGACGGGGACGAGCTGGTTTTCGTCGAAGTCCGTCTGCGCAGCAAAGGGGGGCTTGTTTCGCCCGAAGCGAGCATGACGCCCGCCAAATGCCGCAGCGTGGTCAAAGCCGCGCAAGCCTATTTGTCCGCAAGCGGGGAATGGGATGTCCCTTGCCGATTCGATCTTGTCTGCGTCCGTGACGCGGGCGGAACCTTTGAACTGGATTATTACCGCCATGTCTTTGAAATCTCCGAAATTATGGGTAGTGGCGACGCCGCTTGGCAACCCTGGTGATCTTTCTCCCCGCGCGCGGGAAGTCTTGGAAGGCGCGGATACGGTTCTTGCGGAGGACACCCGCCGGGCGGGGCTGCTGTGCCAGCGCTGCGGGGTGAAAGCCAAGCGGTTCATGAGCTTTCATGACCATAACGAAGAGAGCAAGCTGGACGAAGTGCTGGGCCTGCTGGACGAAGGCCGGACGCTTGCGCTCATTTCCGACGCCGGACTGCCGCTGGTGGCCGATCCCGGCTACCGGCTGGTTCGTGCCTGCCGCGCGGCGGGGATTCCCGTATCGGTGGTTCCGGGGCCGAGCGCGCCCGTGACGGCGCTCGCCGGGAGCGGCATTGCGCCGCAGCCGTTTGCGTTTTTGGGGTTCCTTCCCCGCAGCCGCTCGGATCAGGAAAAGACGCTGGCGCCCTTTGCCAATCTGGCATTGACGCTTATCTTCTTTGAACGTAAGGATCGACTGGGCGAAACCCTTTCTGCGGCCCATGCCGTGCTCGGCCCGCGGGAACTTTGCATTGCCCGCGAACTGACCAAAACGCATGAGGAATATATCCTTGGGCGGCTGGAGGACGGCGTCCCGGCTGGGGTTGAGCTGCTTGGCGAGATCACGGTGGTGGTCGGGCCGGCGGAAGCCGGAGGCGTGACGGACAGGGAAGAGGTGTTGCGCCTCATTGCCGAGGAGCGGGAACTGGGCGGTTCGCCACGGGATGTCGCGCGCCGGGTGCAGACCAGGACGACCGGATGGACGGTCAAGAGCATTTACGCGCTGCTGTCCGCAAGGAGGTAAGCTATGAGCGCCAAGAAATCGGGCGGTTCCCTCATTGGGGACAACCGTAAGGCCCGTCATATTTATGAATATCTGGAAACCATCGAAGCGGGCATTTCCCTGACCGGGCCTGAGGTGAAAAGCCTTCGCGCCGGGCAGGTGAATTTCACGGACAGCTATGTGGAGTTTAAGCGCGGTGAAGCGTGGCTGATCGGCCTGCACATTGCCCCGTATACGAATGCCGGGTACGTGGAGCAAAACGCGGACAGGCCCCGCAAGCTGCTGATGCACGCACAGGAAATCGCATCGTTTGCCGCGAAAGTGGAGCAGAAGGGCCTGACCATCGTTCCGGCGAAGTTGTACCTCAAACACGGGAAGATCAAGGTGGAGCTGGCTCTTGGGCGGGGCCGCAAGCTGCACGATCACCGCATGGAACTGAAGCGCCGCGCCGAGACGCGGGATATGCAGCGCGAATTGCGCGGATAGCGGCGCCATCGGGATGTAGCAGGAAAGGGGCTTTCGGAGCGATCCGCCAGCCGAGTCCTTTGGGAAAGGCTCTGTCATGGGATGTGATTATTTTATTTTTACAATATGGTGAAAATACAGGCTTTTTCCCTAGTTTTTAGTTGATGGCTCCATAATTGCGGCATGTTATG
>URTO01000205.1 GCA_900550745.1 uncultured Desulfovibrio sp.
GGGGCTTTCTTCAGAAAGTCCCCTTCCCCCCTCCCCCGCATTATCAACCCTCCCACACGAAACAAGGAACCGTAGACGCTTCGCCGCAAATACGATAGGTTCAACCTACCTTGTATGCAGGCAACGCCACGGATGGGAAAGCGGCGTTCCGCGGCAGGGCATTCCCGAACTGCCGGACGGCCCGCCGCCCGTGCAGCGGATCCGACAAACCGTCCCCTCCGGCGGCCTGAGGCCGCCTCTCTGAGCTTATGCAAAAACCCGCATCGTCAACGGCCTTTGTGGAAACCCTGTCCTTTGATGACCCGACATTGGCCAATGCCCTGTTCGGGCCGCACAACGCCCACCTCAACGCCATCGCCGAGCGCACCGGGGCGGATCTCTCCACACGGGGGGCCACGCTGTCCGTGGCGTCCGACGACCCCGCGCTGCGCGAACGCATCCTGAACCTGTTCACCCAGTTTTACGGCCTGCTGCGAAGCGGGCACGCGCTCCAAAGCTCCGATCTGGAACAGGGGCTCCAGATCCTTGAAAGCGATCCGGGCTCGGATCTGCGCCGCTCGTTCCGCGATGAGGCCGTGCTCTCCCTGCCCAAGAAGACCGTCACCGCCCGCAACGCCGCCCAGCGCGCCTATCTGGAAACGCTGCGCAGCAACGAAATGGTTTTCTCCGTGGGCCCGGCCGGAACCGGCAAGACCTACCTTGCCGTGGCGATGGCCGTACATATGCTCAACACGCGGCGGGTGCGCCGCATCATCCTGACCCGCCCCGCCGTCGAAGCGGGCGAGAAGCTCGGCTTCCTTCCCGGCGATCTCGCCGAAAAGGTCAACCCGTACCTGCGCCCCCTCCACGACGCCCTGCTTGATATGCTTGGGCCCCAGAAGATGGCTTCGCTTCAGGAAACGGGCATCATCGAAGTCGCGCCGCTGGCCTTCATGCGCGGCAGGACGCTGAACGACGCGTTCATCATCCTTGATGAAGCGCAGAACACCACGCGCGAACAGATGAAAATGTTCCTGACCCGCCTCGGCTTCGGCTCACGGGCGGCGATCACCGGCGACATCACCCAGATAGACCTGCCCGCTCAGGGCGAGGACAGCACGTCCCGTTCCGGTCTGGTACATGCCCTGCATGTCCTTAAAGGCGTCAAAGGCGTTGCTTTCCGGCACTTCACTTCCGCCGACGTGGTACGCCACCCACTGGTCGGGCGAATAGTACAGGCCTATGATGACTACGAGAAATTCCCCTCTTCGCATCAATGAGCTTTCCCGGATAACACGGACGCTGTTCCGGCAGCACCATCACGGCACGGGGCTTGCCGTCCTGATCGCCACCCTGTTCGTGCTCTCGTTTCTGGCGGGCCTCCAGCCGCCCATGCAGTTCCGGGTGTTCATGGCCGGGGAGGTGGCCGACAGCGATGTCGTCGCGCACCGCAGCCTGACGGTGGAGGACACCGAGGCCTCCAAGCTCAAGCGCAATCAGGTCGCCATGCTCCAGCCTACGGTGTTCGACCTCAGCGTGACCGAAATCGCCGCGCTGCGGCAGAAGATTTTCGGCATACTCAAGCTGATCAACGGGCAGGAGGCCTCCCCGGAGGCACAGGACGCCTTGCGCGCTTCGCTTGCGGAAAAACTCGCGACGCCGGTCAGCACGGATCTGCTCGCCCAATGGATGAGCCCCGCCGTACAGGAATACATCCTCTCCACGGGCCTGCCGTGGTTTGAAGACCGCCTGCGCGAGGGCGTGGTGGGCGACGTGCGCCTTGCCCTGCCCTCCAAGAACGGGATCATCGTCCGCGACGTGGACACAAAGGCGGAAACCCTGCGCCCCAACGTGTCGGATATCCGTGACGTGCCCGCCGTGCTCGCGGCCTTCACGCAGAAGCTGCGCTCCGCCGAAAGGCTCACCCCGCAGGGCCGCCGCGCCGTGCTGGTCCTGTTCTCGCCGCTGATCATGCCCACCCTCACCCTGAACCGCGAGGCCACGCAATCCCTCGGCAATGCCGTGGCCCAGACCGTGGAACCCGTCTACTACCATATCCAGAAGGGCGAAGTCGTCGTTTATCAAGGCGAACGGGTCACCCGCGAGAAGCAGCTCAAGCTCCAGAGCCTCTACCAGAAGCAGGAGGGGCTGATCCATTCGCGCACCGTGGCGGGGACATTCGTCTTTTCGCTTATCCTGACGCTCGGCCTGTTCATGGCCCCAAGCGGAAAACCGGGCACCCCCCTAAGGAAAAAAGACTTTCTGTTCATCTCGCTGCTGGTGTTCACCTTCGGCATCGCGGCGAAAGGCACCTATATGCTCGTGGGCAAGGTCGTCCAGCCGCAGGACATCGCCCTCGTCATCCACTTCTTCCCCGTGGCGGGCGCCGCGGGGCTGTGCGCGCTCATCTTCGCGGCCCGGCGCTATTGCGTGGTGGGCCTGCTGATATCCCTGTTCGCCTGCGTCATGCTCAAGGCCGACCTGCCGCTGTTTTTATTCTTCTTCCTCTCCGCCATGCTGAACACATGGCTCGTCATCCGGGCGCAGAGCAGGCAGGACGTGGTCATCGGCATCATCCCGCTGGCGCTTGGGCAGATCGTCATTGCCCTCGGCAGCGGCTGGCTGGAGGGTTTCCGGGGCGGCAACACGTTCCTGTGGCTCTTCGGCATCGTTTCCCTCAACGCCTTCATTTCCATAGCCATCCTGTTCGCCATCAGCCCGATCATCGAAATGGCCTTCCGGTATACCACCCGGTTCCGGCTCATGGAGCTGATGAACCTCGAACAGCCGCTTCTCCAAGACCTCATGGTGGCCATTCCGGGAACCTACCACCACTCGCTGGTCGTCTCCAACATGGTGGAGGCCGGGGCCAAGGCCGTGGGCGCGAACAGCCTGCTGTGCAAGGTCGCGGCCCTGTACCACGACATCGGAAAACTGGCCTATCCCGACTATTACATCGAAAACCAGTTCAACGGTCCCAACCGGCACGACAAGCTGGCTCCGGCCATGAGCGCCCTCATCCTGCTTTCGCACGTCAAAAAAGGTTCGGAACTCGCCGCGCAGCACCATTTGGGCGATGAAATCGGGGACATCATCCGCCAGCACCACGGCACGGGGCTGATCAAGTTTTTCTACGCCAAGGCCAAAGAATTGGGCGAAAATCCCCGCATTGAGGACTACTGCTACCCCGGCCCGCGCCCGCAGACCCGCGAAGCGGCCATCGTCATGCTTGCGGACGCGGTGGAGGCCTCCAGCCGCACGCTCACCGATCCCACGCCCGCGCGCATCAAAACGCATATCGACACGATCATGAAGGGGATCTTCTCCGAAGGCCAGCTTGACGAATCCGAACTGACATTCAAAGACCTCCATAAGCTCTCGGAGAGCTTCGCCCGCATCCTGACGGGGCTTTTCCATCAGCGTATCGCCTACCCCGACTTGAACAAGGACAAAAAAACGGCCTGCGACAAACCCGAACAGGCCAAGATGCAGGCCAAGCCCGAAGAAAAGCCGGAGCAGCGCCCCGACGCCAGGCGCACGGCCCTCTACGCGGCCTCCAGCATGATGCCGGGCCCCTCCGGTACGGCGGCAGCCGCAAACGGGCCGGGGCAGCAGGGCGCGGCGGCTCCGGCGGAGCCCCATACGCCCGTGCCCCCTCCAGCGAATCCGGGCACGCCCATTGACCTTGTCTATCCCGTCGTTCCCGGCCAGCCGAAACCCGCCGACAAAGGGCCGCTGACCATGAAGCCCACGGGGAAACGCCCATGAGCACGCCCGCACCCTTTATGCCGGGCCAAGCCGATGCCCCCGCCGATCCCGGCAACCTCCGGCTCAACCTTTCCGGCGGCGGGCTGTGCTGGCGGCTCCCGTTCTGCAGGACGGAACTGCACCGGGCGCTCTCGGCCATGCTCCGCGCCGCAGGTTCCGGGCCTGCGGAGCTGGATCTCATCCTTGTGCGCGATGCGGGCATGGCGGGCTACAACCTGCGGTACATGGGTTGCCACGGCCCCACCAATGTCTTATCTTTCCCAATAGACGAGCAGATCGCCGGGCCGGGGGGCGAAGGCGCCCCCGTCCAGCTCGGAAGCCTCGTCTTTTCCGTCGACACCCTGCACCGGGAAACGCTCCTGTACGGGCAAGAGCCCAAGGAACATTGCCTCAGGCTTCTGGCCCACGGGCTCGGGCATCTGGCCGGCTACGACCACGGCCCGGAAATGGACGGATTGTGTTCCGAAATGCTCTCAGCGGCACTGGCTTGGCTGAATGCCCAATGAAGAGCAAAAGGGGAACAACTGCTTGCCATTTCCATAACGCTGTGATAGATGCCCTCCAATATGGAAGCGCCTCAGATGTGCCCCCACACATCCGGCTGCTTTCTGCGGGCTCTGCACTGGGGTCCGTCGAGTGGTGAGTGATTCCATCAGATTTTTCGATTTCATTCTGTATGGAAAAGCGTGACAGGGTTTCCTAGTCACATAAACTGTCCAAGGAGGACGCACACATGGCTGAAGTCACCTACAAGGGTAAAACCTTCGAAGTTGATGAAGACGGCTTCCTGCTCAAGTTCGATGAGTGGTGCCCGGAATGGTTGGAATACGTGAAGGAATCCGAAGGG
>URTO01000206.1 GCA_900550745.1 uncultured Desulfovibrio sp.
TCCACAGGGATAACCGACAAAATGCCTTAGCCCTGTATTCCGCCAAGAGGAAAACCGGAGAAAAAGGCTGTATTTTCGCCGCACTGTGGAGATGAAACAACCACAAACTATAACAGAGCCATGAAAAAACGCCCGGTTCTTCGTTGCGGAAGGGCCGGGCGGCTTTTTATACGGCTGATGCGCGGCGGTTGATGCGCGGAGAAAACCCGTGATGCTGCCTCCAAAAGCGTGCGGGGATGGATGTTACCCTTTAGGAACGACGATACCCTGCTTGGCGGCCCAAAGGTTGACGTCCTCCTTGCGGATGGCGGCGGCCATCATGCCGGGGAACAGATCCGGGGTGCAGGCGAAGGACGGGATGCCGAGGCCGGCGAGTTTGGCGGCGAGGGCCTTGTCGTAGAACGGCGCGCCTTCATTGCTCAGGGCAAGAAGGGTGATGACCTGTACGCCGGACTGCACGAGCTCGTTGGCGCGTTGGAGCAGGTTCTTTTCCACGCCGCCTTCGTAGAGGTCGGAAATGAGCACAAGGATGGTGTTGCGCGGATCGCGGATCAGCGACTGGCAGTAGCCCACCGCGCGGTTGATGTCCGTGCCGCCGCCGAGCTGGACGCCGAACAGCAGATCGACGGGATCGTCAAGCTGTTCGGTCATGTCCACCACGGCGGTATCGAACACGACGAGATGGGTTTTCACGGCGGGCATGGAGGCCATGACCGCGCCGAAGATGCTGGAATAGACGACCGACGACGCCATTGAGCCGCTCTGGTCGATGCAGAGGATGATTTCCCGCTGGACGCGCTGCGATTTGCGGCCATAGCCGATCAGCGTTTCCGGCACGATGGTTTTGTATTCCTGCTGCCAATGCTTGAGGTTCGCCCGGATCGTGCGGTTCCAGTCGATCTCGGCATGGCGGGGGCGACGGTTGCGCACGGCCCGGTTCAGCGCGCCGCTGACCGCCGTGCGCATGGGCTCCTCAAGCTGCTTCATGAGCGCGTCCACGACCTTGCGGACGACCAGCCGGGCCGTTTCCCTGGTCTTTTCGGGGATGATGCCCCGCAGCGACATGAGCGTGGACACAAGGTTCACGTCGGGCTGCACGCTTTCAAGCATTTCCGGCTGGAGCAGCATACTGTGCAGGTTGAGGCGATCGAAGGCGTCCTTCTGCATGACTTGCACCACTGAAGACGGGAAAAAGCGCCGGATGTCCCCAAGCCAGCGGGCCACGCGCGGCGACGATGCCCCGCTGCCGCCCCGCAGGCTGTGCCTACTGTCCGCTTCGTACAGCGCCGCCAGCGCCTCGTCCATCTGCCGGTCTTCGGGGCTCAGCCCGGCAAGGCCGCAGCTCGCCTGCGCCTCTTCGCCGAGCACCAGCCGCCAACGCCGCAAGCGTTCCCCTTCAGCCGTATCCATCATCAACTCCTGTCGCCCCTTGGAGCCGCCGTAAGCCCGGCGCCATCCGTTGAGCGTGTTAGCCTTTGAATCATTTTGATCGTATGCCCTGTGAATTCCATGTCTTTGGGGAAGCGCCATACGGAAGCCAACGCCCTCCATCCGGCTATGCCTGTGCCGTGAGTCCGCGCCGCAGCAATCATCCATCCCAGCGAAATGGTTACGCTTGATCCGTGAAGCCGAGCACGCGCCGCAGCAACGGGACGGGCAGGGCCGCGCGTTCCGCATCCCAACGGGGTTCGGCCTGTTTCTGCATCGGCTTTCCGGCGGGGCGCTTGGCGCGTTCGCCGAGCTGCCGGCGTTCGGGGGCGGAAAAGCCTGAGAATGTCCGGCGCAGCATGGGAAGGATATTGGTAAAATGCGTCTCGTTCAGGCCGTCCAGCCAGTTGGCGAGCACACCCCACAGGGCGTCGTCGTGCAGCAGCACCAGCGCGCTCTGGTTCAGGAACCCCTCGATCCATGCGGAGGCCGAGGCGGGCGCGGCCGCCGCCGACAGGGAAAGGCTCATCAGCCGGGCGGTTTCTTCCACAGGGAGGCGCTGCTCGTCGAACAGCAGGCGCACGGCCATGCCCCGCAGCAGCTCGTGAACCATCCCGTCGCGCAGGGCCGTCTGGTGCAGGGCGGACAGCCAGCTTTCCCAAAGCCCTTCGTTTCCAAGGAGCCGGATTGCGTTGTGCGCCGTGATGATGCGGGTGCGCATGGCGGCGGCGCTTTCATCGTCCAGCGAGGTGCAGGCCCCCGGCAGCCCGATGGATGCACGGGGGATCAGGCCATCAAGGACACGGGCGACCATCCCGGCGTCGGTTCGGCGCACGTTGCCGTAGCGGGCGATGGCTGCCAATGACGGAATGGCTTCCAGCAGTTGGCCGACATCGTTGGCTGTGGCGGCCTTTTCTTCCAGCATACGGGTGGCGTGCCCCACGGCGTCCGGCAGGTCGGCGAACAGGATGTCGTTCACCAGCTCCGCCAATCGGAGCAGGTCCGCTTCACGGGACAGCTCTACGGCCTTCGCGGTAGCGGCTTCAAGGATGGTGTTTCCCCAGCGGCTGGCGGCGATCACCGCAATGGAGAGCTCCGGCACCCACTGCATTTCCCAAAGTTCATGGAACGTCCCCTTGGCGTTCCGGCCGCCTCCCGGCGCGGCCCAGCCGATCTCCAGCAGCCGCAGGCGGTGCAGGAGGTGGCTGCGCGCCAGATCGTTGGCTTGGCGCAGATCGAGATCCAATACCTTCTGCGCGGCTTCAGGCTTCAGGCGCAGGCTCTTCTGCTGCTGCCCCAGATCCCGCTGGAGCGGGACGGTGGGCGCTGTTTCGGGGATCGTCCCCAGTTTGTCGCCCACGATAAGCTGGCGCTCGATGAGGCGCAGCGGCGCGGGGTCGCCCATGCAGACCGTGGTTTGTAGCGCTTCGTAAAGCTCCGGCAAGCCGGGGCGGGGGCGCTCGCGCAGGGCGGCCAGCGACGTGGCGAGACGCGAGGCTTCGATGATGTGGGCGGACGAGCAGTCCATGTCCTGTTCGCGGAACAGGCGGGCGGCGTGGGTCAGCCAGCCTATGGCCCGATCTCCCTTGCCGCTGCGCCAGAGGTGCTCATACCACGCGGGAGAGGTCACGCCCGCGCCGTAACCGCTCCGGCTGCTCAGATTGGCATAGGTCCACGGCGTCCATGTCGCCGCGACCTTCATTTTGGGCAGGCCCTTGAGCAGGTCGTTGTCCTGCTTGGCTGGCGTTTCCGCTCCAAGCGCGGGCACATGCCACGCGCCGCAGATCACGGCGATACGCTGGAAGCCTTCCTTTTTCGCCTGCCGCAGCGTTTTGCGCATGTACGCTTCGCGCAGGGCTTCCCGCCGCGTCTCCCGTTCGCCGCGTTCGCGTCTGGGCGCTTCGGCCCGCAGCGCGGTCATAGCTTCACGGATAGCGTCGAACAGCTCAAGGCCGTCGATGCGCTCCTCGACCATGTGGTTCCACCACGCCTCGCCGTCGCCGTATCCGGCGGCGCGTCCGAGCCAGTCGAGCGGATCTCCGTAAACGTCCTCCTGAGCAGACGCCTCACCCCCGGCGTTTCCGTCCGTATCGCCCGTATCGCCGCCTTCAGGCTGTTCGGGGGCCTCTCCGCCAGTGAGGGCATCCGGGGCGGCGCCTTCAGGTGCCTGCGCGTCCGAAGCGGGGGCTTCCGTGCCTTCGGCGAGTTCCGTTTTTGTATGTTCTTCCGCTTTTTTCAGGGCTTCCTCTTCCGCCGCCCTGCATTCATCTTCAAAAGCCTTGTCCAGCCCGAATTGATGGGCGATGGGCAGATCCATGAAGCGCACCGGGAGGGATTGGCCCAAGCCGTACCGCAAGGCCTGCCATTCCGGGGAGAACTCGGCGAAAGGGTAGAAGACGGCGCGGCGGGAATCGTCGGGAGCGTACACGAGCAGGGCCACCGGGGGGCACATCCCGGATTCGAGCACGAACGGCAGCACGGATTCCCCGTCCGGCGGCCCTTCGATCAACAGGCAGTCGGGCTGCATTGCTTCCAGAGCCAGCAACAGGCTGCGGGCGCACCCCGGCCCGTGGTGGCGGATGCCGAAAAGTCGAACGGTCTGATCAGGCATGGCGAAGCCTTTTGTAAACTGTTGGGGAGGAACGCCCGCCGAAGGAAGGCCGGAAAGCCTTTTGCCCCGAATCGACATGCGGCGTGCATCCTTCTTCTTGCAACAACTTCAGGGCGGCGTTTGCTCCGTTTGCCCCGGATGGGCACCATTTCAACGCCATTGGGACGGCCTTGGCTTGCCCCGTTTGTCCCCGGAGGGGTGATCCCTGAGGAACGGGGCATACGGCCCCCCTGTTTTCCGGCGGCATACGCATGGCTGAACGGAAACGGCGCGGCATGGGCCGATTCCCCAGTCCCGCCGTACTCCGTCCTGAACGCCCTTTGCGCCGCCTCCCCACTGGTCGAAGTTTTTGCGGGTGGGGGTACGGGGGAGGGGGCTTTTTTCAAAGGCTGTGTCATAGAAAACGGTTGATGCTTTATCTCTTGAAATTCCAAAAGGATAACCAATGAAATCCCCCAGTCATGGAGCCTGCCAGCGGGAAATTGGAGAAAAAGCATATATTTTTCAGCATATTGCCGAGACAAAACAACCATGTGCTATGACAGAGCCTTTT
>URTO01000207.1 GCA_900550745.1 uncultured Desulfovibrio sp.
TGTGCCCAAAGGCGAATGGGGCCGTTTCTCCGAACCCGGAATTTCGCCTGATTGTGCTGGTTGGCTTCGGCGGCTTTTGGGGCGTCTTTCTGCATCTGGATTTCAGCCCCGCAGCGGCATCATCCTGATCTGCGTGTGCCGTCCCCCTGCATCTGGAATTTCAGATGCAAGTTTGTTTTTGGGGCTGCCAGATGTGGCCTCTTGCATCCGGCAGCAGCTTGTCGGCGTTGTGCCCAAAGGCGAATGGGGCCGTTTCTCCGAACCCGGAATTTCGCCTGATTGTGCTGGTTGGCTTCGGCGGCTTTCTGGGCGTCCTTCTGCATCTGAATTTCAGCCTCCGCAGCGGCATCATCCTGATCTGCATGGGCCGTCCCCCTGTGTCTGGAATTTTAGCCTCTTGTGCCAGTGTGTCCTTGCTCCACAGTGGGGCCGCCCCTGTACCCGGAATTTTGCCCGGCGTCATATGGGGTGGTTCCATGATGTATTGTTGTTGGCCCTGCATCCGGCATTCCGCCGCCCTTTCCGGCATTGGAAGCTCATTGCGGCCGCCGTCATCGGGGTTGCCGTATTTTGGGGGCATGTGTTGTTTTTTAGGTTGCTGTGGAGGCATAGAGCCCTTATAAATCCTCGGCTTTCTCCGGTTCGGGATCGGCATGGAAGAAGGGCATGACGGTCGTGAGGGAAGCGGGGGAGGCGAAGAGGAACACCGTATCGTCGCCGTGGAGGGAGGCGTCCCCGCCGGGCGAGGGGATGATCTGCCCGGCGTGGCGGATGCCGACGACGGTGACGCCGTATTTCCTGCGGAGCGAGGTATCCGTCAGGCGTTTGCCGTCGAGGGCGCAGCCGGGCTCGACCTTGCAGGCCACCACTTCAAGCCCGGTGAGGACTTCATCGGCGAGCGAGGGCAGATCCATGCCGGTCATGCGGAGCTGGCGGGCCATGTTGTAGTATTCGTGCCGGATGCTGTTCACGAACCGTTCGATGGTCTGGCGCGGGACGAGGTAATACCCGAGCACGCGGGAGAAGACTTCGATGGACGTTTCAAAATCCTCAGGGATGACGTCGTTGGCTCCAAGCCGCCGCAGGGCGTCCACTTCGCCAAGGAAGCGGGTACGCACCACAATGTGCACTTTCGGGTTGAGTTTGCGGGCCACGGCGGTGATGGCCCGGACAGCCGAGGGATCGGAAATCACCACGGCGATGACGCGCGCGTTCCTGATGCCGAAATGCTCCAGCACGAGGGGCTTGGAGGCGTCGCCGCCGTGGATGGGTTCCTTGCCGCCGTAGCGCGACACGGTATCAGGGTTCATTTCAAGGATAACGTAGGGGATGCCCGCCTCGCGCGCAGTACGGGCCAGATGCTTGCCGCCCACGCCGAAGCCTACGATAATCAGGTGATCCTTGAGGGATTCGTCCTTTGGGGCGGCGGCTTCCTCATCAATGGGCAGGTGCAGGTAGCGGCTCACGAAGGAGGCTACCTTGGGCGCGGCTTCCATGACCGTGGGGGTCAGGATCATGGTCACGATGCTCGCCGCGAGGAACATCTGGTAGGCGTCGTCGTCCATGAGGCCGCCGTTTACGGCGGAACTGGCCAGCACGAAGGAGAATTCGCCGATCTGCGCAAGGCTCATGGCGGCGAGGATGGAGACGCGCAGGGGGTATCCCACCAACAGCATGGGCGGCAGGGACAGGACGGATTTCAGGAGGATGAGCAGGGCCGCAAAGAGAAAGACCTTATCCAGATGGTGCACGAGGAAGTCCACGTCGAGCAGCATGCCCACGGAAATAAAGAACAGGCTGGTGAAGACGTCCTTAAAGGGGAGGATGCCTTCGAGGACGTTGAGGCTGTATTCCGAGCCGGAGAGCAGGAGCCCGGCAAGGAACGCGCCGAGGGCGAGGGAGAGGCCGAGCGAGGCCGTGCCGAGGGCGATGGCGAAGCACAGGCCGAGCACGGTCATGAGCATAAGCTCCTTGCTCCGGGTGCGGAGCACGAGCTGCATGACGCGGGGAACAACATGGCGGGCGAGGAGCCAGCCGCCGACGAGGATCACCAGCGTTCGCCCGGCGGAGATGAGCATCCCCCAAATGTCCGTGTCCCCCTCCCCGGCGAGGATCGGGATGGCGAGCATCATGGGGACGACGGCGATGTCCTGAAAGATGAGCACGGAAAAGTCGAGCCTGCCCTGCGGGGATTCGGACTGCGCCTTCTGCTGGAGGCGGCTGAGCACGATGGCGGTGGAGGACAGGGAGGCGAGGAAGCCGTACACCATGCTCTCTTGCCATGTCTGGCCTATGAGCACGCCAAGGCCCATGAACGCGCCGATGGTCAGCGCCACCTGCGCAGTGCCGCCGACGAACACGGGTCGCTTCAGGCGCATGAGTTCTTCCCCGGACATCTCAAGGCCGATGGAGAACAGCAGCAGGACGACGCCGATCTCCGCCAGCAGTTCGACCGCGTGGGGGTTCTGGACGAGCCCCAAGGCCGTGGGGCCGCACAGGACGCCGGTCAGCAGGAACCCCACAATCGGCGGTATCTTGATTTGGTGGCAGACGAGCAGGACGCCGATGGAAAGGCAGAAAATGGCGACGATGTCGGGAAGAAGGGGGATATCCATAGCAGTGGAGGCTCCATAAAACGAAAGGCTCTGTTATGGCATGTGGTTGTTTCAACTTCACAGTGCGGTGAAAAATAGAGCTTTTTTTCCAGTTTTCCCCTCGGCGGGATCCACGGCTAAGGCATTTTTCCGGTTATCCCTTTGGAGTTTCAAGGAAAAAAGCATCAACCATTTTCTATGACACAGCCAAACGAAAAGGGTGAATAGTGCATTCTTTTAAGATAGCTGCCTTGATAAGGCAAGCGTAAAGGCCGGATTGTCGAGTGTTCATGCGGGCTGGGGCGCTTTTTCTAGTTTTCCCTTGGAATGTTTTCCGCTACACTGCGGCAGCCTGAATCCTTGTGATGCACTGTTGTTTCAGAGCAATTCCAATCTTAATAGGCGTTGTTGGAGGCTTTATGCTGTTTCGTCGTGCTCCCCAGAAAGTGGAAGAACTCAAAATCGTCATCGTGGGAGCGGGGGAAGTGGGATTCCACATTGCACAGCGCTTGTCCGAAGAGCAGAAGCAGGTTGTGGTGATTGACCAGAACCCGGACAAGCTCCGCAGGATAGAAGACAGTATGGACGTGCAGACCGTGCTCGGCTCCGGCTCCATCCCTTCGGTGCTCAAGGATGCGGGGGCGGGCGACGCCGCCATTTTTCTGGCCGTGACCGACAGCGACGAAACCAATATCGTCGCCTGCCTGTTCGCCAACGCCATCGCCCCCAAGGCTGTGAAGCTGGCGCGCATACGCACGGAAGAATATACCGCCTATCCCCAACTGCTCGGCAGCGGCTCCCTGCAAATCAGCATGCTCATCAACCCGGAACAGGAGATCGTCCGCTCCATCGAGCGCCTGCTCACGCTGCCCGGCGCCGTGGAGTACGGCCAGCTTGCCGATGGGTTCATCCGTATGGTCGGGATGCGCGTGGAGGGCGGCCCGCTCATCGATCAGCCGCTGACCCATTTCCGGGAAATCGTGCGGGACGACGGCATCATGGTCGGGGCCATCGCCCGCGGCCAGAAGCTCATCGTCCCTTCCGGTTCCGACGCCATCAAGATGGGGGACACCGTCTATTTCGCCTACAAGCCCACCAGCCAGCGGGCTCTGCTCCATGCGCTGCACAAGACGCGGGGCAGCCTCGGCACGGCCTGCATCGTGGGCGGAGGGAACATCGGCCTGCGTCTGGCGCGGCTCTTTGAGAACAAGGGCGTGGATACCAAACTGATCGACATCAGCGAGGATCGCTGCGAATATCTGGCGGATCAGCTTCAGGGCACGCTGGTTCTGCACGGCGACGGTACGGACAAGTCCCTCCTGCAGGAAGAGCATATCGACCAGATGGACGCCTTCATCGCGGTAACCGGCGATGAAGAATCGAATATTTTGTCCTGCCTGCTGGCGAAGTCCCTCGGCGTGAAGGAAACCGTGGCCCGCGTGAACAAGGCCGCCTACCTCCCGCTTGTGGAGGCCATCGGCATCGCGCACAGCGTAAGCCCCCGCTTGTCCGCCGTGAACAGCATTTTGCAGTACATCCGGCAAGGCAAGGTGCTTTCCAGCGTCTCCGTGGGCGGCGACGCCGCCGAAATGCTTGAGGCGCTGGTGGATGAGGAATCCCTTATCGCCGGGAAGCGCGTCTATGAACTTGGCCTGCCCAAGGGGATACTTCTGCTTGGGGTCATCCGGGGCGGCGAGGCGTTCATCCCTTCAGGCCAGACCGTCATCCAGCCGCAGGATCGCATCGTCCTGCTCAGCCTCCGCGAGAAGATGAGCAAGCTCGAAGATATCGTTGCGGAAAAAAAGAAGGCTGTGTCCTAAGTCGTGTCGTTGTTTTAGGCTCTGTTATAGTTTGTGGTTGTTTCATCTCCACAGTGAGGTGAAAATACAGCCTTTTTCTCCGATTTTCCCCTTGGCGGGATCCACGGCCAAGGCATTTTGCCGGTTATCCCTTTGGAGCTTCAAGGAAAAAAGCATCAAC
>URTO01000208.1 GCA_900550745.1 uncultured Desulfovibrio sp.
AATCTTGTATCAGCCACAAACTTAAACACAGCCAAATTAAACAACCACATACTCTGACAGAGCCTTCTGGAAAAACAAACTTTGGGAGTCCCCCGGCAAAGCCGGGAGATTATCTGTTGTTGGTTACCGTGCGGCCTCCTGCGGGCCTATCGCGCCGCGCATCAACCGCACGCCTATCGGCGGGATTCAAACAAAAAGGGGAACCTTCCTTCCGAAAGGTTCCCCTTTTTGCATCGATTCTTTTCCTCTACGAAATCTTGCTTCCCGGCGCGACATCCCCGCCGGGGGCGAGGAGGGTCAGCTTGCCGTCAGGGGATTCCGCCGTCAGGATCATGCCCGCAGATACGAGCCCGCGGATCTTGCGCGGCGCGAGGTTGGCGACCACGCACACCTGACGGCCCACAAGGGTTTCCGGCTCAAAGTGCTCGGCAATGCCCGACAGGATCTGACGCGGCTCGGCTTCGCCAAGATCGATCTTGAAGCACAGCAGCTTGTCCGCATTGGGCACCCGGCCCGCTTCGAGGATCGTGCCCACGCGCAGCTCAAGCTTCTGGAAGTCGGCGTATTCGGCCACTCCGGGGGCGGCTGTTTCAGCAGGCGCGGGAGCGGGCGCGGCTTTGGCTTCCTTCCCCTTGGCGGGCTTCTTCTGCTTCGCCTTTTTGTCTTCCTTCATCTCTTCCGGGATTTCCAGGCGCGGGAACAGGTTGGACGCGGACGCGATCACGCTGCCGGTGGCAAGGCACTCCCAAGCGCCCTCTTCATCGTTGACGTTCCCGGCGGGCGCGACGCCGAAACGCTCGGACGCGGGCAAGGGCTGGCCGAGCTGTTCAAGCAGGGCCGCCGCCGTGCCCGGCATGACCGGCCACAGGCAGAGCGCCACCTTGCGCATGCATTCGAGCAACAGCCGGATGACCGTGCCGAGGCGGGCCGTATCGCCCTGCTTGAAGAGCGTCCACGGGGCTTGGGAATCCACGTACTTGTTGAGGGCGCGCACGAGCTCCCACAGCGCGTCGAGGCCCTGCGAGAAACGGATGTTGCCGAACAGCTGCACGTAGTTGCGGCGGGAGTTCTCCGCAAGCTCGACGAGCGCCTTGTCGTCCTCGGTCAGTTCGCCCATCGGCGGAACCTTGCCCTCGAAATACTTGGCGTTCATGGACAGCACGCGGCTGAACAGGTTGCCGAGGTCATTGGCGAGATCGGCATTGAAACGGGTGATCAGCGCCTCTTCGGAGAAGCTGGCGTCAGAACCGAACTGCATGTCGCGCAGCAGGAAATACCGGAACGCATCCAGCCCGTAATGTTCCGCCATTTTGATGGGCTCGACCACGTTGCCGAGGGACTTGGACATCTTGGTGTCCTTGATGAGCCAGTAGCCGTGTACATTAAGGTGCCTGTACAGCGGCACCCCGGCGGATTTCAGCATGGTGGGCCAGAATACGCCGTGCGGCTTCAGGATATCCTTGGCGACGAGGTGCTCGCCGGGCCAGTACGCGGCATACTTGCCGCCGTCGGGCCAGCCGAGGGCGGAAATATAGTTGAGCAGCGCATCAAACCACACGTAACAGACGTAATCCTTGTCGAACGGCAGCTCAATGCCCCATTCGAGGCGGGATTTCGGGCGCGAAATGCACAGGTCTTCCAGCACGCCGCTTTCGATCATCGACAGCACTTCGTTGCGGTAGCGTTCGGGACGGATGAAGTCGGGGTTTTCGCGGATATGCTCGGCAAGCCACGGCAGGTACTTGGACATGCGGAAGAAATAGTTCTTCTCCTGAATGAAGTCCGGCTTGGTCAGGTGCTGCGGGCACAGGCCGTTTTCCAGTTCCTTTTCGGTGTAGAAACGCTCGCAGCCCGTGCAGTAATGCCCGCCGTGCTCGCCGAAATAGATGTCGCCGTTGTCGTACACCTTCTGGAGGAACGCCTGCACGCGGGCCTTGTGATCGGCATCCGTCGTGCGGATGAACTGATCGTGCTTGATGCCGAGCTTGGGCCACAGGGCCTGAAACTGGCCGCTGATGCCGTCCACGAATTCCTGCGGGGTCTGCCCGGCGGCTTCGGCGGCCTTGACGATCTTGTCGCCGTGCTCGTCCGTGCCGGTCAGAAACCACGTATCCTCGCCGAGCAGCGTATGGAAACGGCGCAGGCTGTCCGCAACGATGGTCGTATAGGCGTGCCCAAGATGCGGGCGGGCGTTCACGTAATAAATCGGTGTCGTAATGTAAAACGTGGAGGACACGGGAAAGCTCCTTTCATGGTGTTCCGTATATGCCGACCGCAAACCGTCCCGTCTGCAGCCGTTTCTGACTCATTGCCCCTCCCCCGCCGGAACGGGCTTCCGCCGCGCGGCCTCCCCTCAGGCCAAACGCCCTCAGGGATGATGGGAGGGGTTCGGGAGAAGCGGGCCCTTTCCCCGGAAAGGCCCCTTTTCGCTCCCCCGTCCCTATCTCTTCCGCTTGCGCTTGCGCTTGGGGCGGAGCCCCTCTTCAAGCGTTTCCATATCGCCGTCATTGAGCCCGCCGAGATCGTCAAGCTCATCGGGGTCGTCGCCAAACGCCTCGTCGATGGTGTCCGGATCGGCCATGACCACCATCAGCTCGTCATGCGGGCGGGGCGCCGAAGGCTTGTTCTCCGGCTTCGCATCAGGCTTTCCTTCCGGGCGCGGCGGCGCGTCGGGACGCCGGGGATCGAGCTCCTGCCACTCGTCGAGCGTCAGCTCAAGCTCCTCGTTCGTATCCGTCAGCAGGGCCACGCTGTTGCGGAACATGTTGGCGCGCAGCACTTTCATGGGGCCCCTGTTGGTCTGGTAGCGTTTTCCGAGGCGCGGGCAACTGCTGTGGAAAATATCATAGTTCTCCTGCTCATAACTGAGGCAGCACAGGAGGCGCCCGCAGATGCCCGAAATCTTGGAGGGGTTCAGGAACAGGTTCTGCTCCTTCGCCATCTTGATGGTCACGGGCACAAACTTGCGCAGGAACCGGCGGCAGCAGCACACCATGCCGCAGCTCCCCACCGCGCCGAGCATCTGCGTCTCGTGCCGGACGCCGATCTGGCGCAGCTCAATGCGGGTGTGGTATTCGCGCACCAGATCCTTTACCAGCTCACGAAAGTCGATCCGGGTTGGGGCGGTAAAATAAAACACCAGCTTGCTGCGATCGAAAAGCACCTCCACATCGACAAGCTTCATGTCGAGCTGGCGTTCCCGGATGCGCGATTCACAGAACTTATACGCGGAGTACGTCAGGGTATCGTTTTCTTCCGCAACGATCTGATCCTCGTCGGTCACCTTGCGCAGGATATCGCGCACACCGTCCGGGGGAAGATCCTCAGGAAGGCGATCCACAATGTTCATGACCGTGGCGATGCCGAGCCCCTGACCGGTTTCCGCAAGTACGCGATCCCCCCTGCCGACAAAGGGATCCTCACAGTAGAAAAAATATATTTGTCCGTAATGACTAAATTTTATACCGATTATGCGCTTCATGTAGGTGCGTTGTCCGCCGCGGGGCGAACCGGGTAAGAAGGATGAAAATAGATCCCTTCCTTTTCCGTCATTCCAGAGGTTGTGTCAATCATCCGACAGCGCTGGATTTTGAAGCCGCGCTGCGGTATGCAACAGGTTCCTTGTCCCCTCACCAACCCACGGAGGCGTCATGATCAACCGCGAACAGGCTTTGGCCCTTTTGAACGAACCCGGCCCCGAAAAACATCTCATCCAGCACGCGCTGGCCTCGGAAGCGGTCATGCGCGCCCTTGCCCGGCATTTAGGCGAGGACGAAGAGGTGTGGGGCCTGACCGGGCTGCTGCACGATCTCGACTATCCCCTTACCCATGATGATCCCGCCAAGCACGGCCTCGTCGGAGCCGAACGCATCGGCGACCGCCTGCCCGAAGAAGCCCTGCACGCCATCCGCGCCCACAACGGCGAAATGACCGGCGTGGCCCCCTCCTCCGCCTTCGACTACGCCCTGCGCTGCGGGGAAACCGTGACCGGGCTTGTGGTCACGGCGGCACTCGTGCGCCCCACGGGCATGGAAGGCATGCAGGCCTCCAGCCTCAAGAAAAAAATGAAAGACAAAGCGTTTGCCGCCAGCGTCAACCGTGACTGCATCCGGCAGTGCTCTGAGTTGGGGCTTGAACTCGGCGACTTCCTCACCCTCGCCATCGGCGCGATGGCGGAAATCGACGAAGAGCTTGGGCTGAGGAAATAGGCCCGGCTTGGGCTCGGCGGCTTCCCCATCTTTGCCATCGGCGCGATGGCGGCAATCGGCGGAAGGCTTGGGCGGAGGAAAGAAAGGCCGCCGGGAAAAGGAAACGGCATCCCCCACCGCCGCGATACGGCGCAGGCTTTGAGCGGCCATACCGCCTCACCGCCGGACGCCCATGCGGCGAGGCCGCCCCATGCCACTTTGTGTGGGCTAAATGTTGAACGTCACTCATTGTGACCTCCTTTTGATTTGTTGCCGCCTGCAGTTGCCAGACCGCAAGCTTTACTGACAAATCAAAAGGAGTTTTTATAACATATGTAAAGCCGTAAGATTTTCGGCACCTCACGCCTAGCGGGATG
>URTO01000209.1 GCA_900550745.1 uncultured Desulfovibrio sp.
AAACCATCAGTTCCGGGTCTACAATAGATAAGGTAGGGAAAGTCAGCTGACAACCGAAGCCTATCTTTTCTTGAGCCCTTATCGCCGCTTTTGCCCTTTCCGCCCTCGTCCTCGGTTCCGGCGTATCCGCTTTCGCCTACAACGGGTACCACCACTATGGCAACCACGCCGGGATGTCCGCGCTCTCTCCCGAAAACCAGAGCGCCTATGATGCCATGATGAAGGACTATTACAGCCGCGTGTCCCCGATTCAGGACAAGCTGAACGCCAAGGGCATTGAGCTTGACGCCCTGTCCCGCAACCCCAACGCCAAGCCCGAAGCCATCTCCAAACTCGCCAATGAAGTGGCGGAACTCCACTCCCAGCTCCGCGCCGAACGCATGGCCCTCGGCGACAAGATGGAAAAGGAACTCGGCGTCCAGCCCAGCCGCGGCATGATGGGCTGCGGCATGATGGGCTACCGCCACGGCGGACATCACGGCGGTCATGGCGGACACGGCTGCGGTTACGGTTCCAGCTACAGCTACTAGCCTCCAAGCTCCCGGGGAGGCTTCCTCCCCGGAGCGGCCCCCCCGATACCTTACAGGCGCACGGGCCGCAGGGGTCGGTTTCCGCCTTCCGCCCCAACCGGAACATTTGCGGCCAACCGCTTCACCATATATTCCGCATCATCGCAACGAATTTATGTTTGGCTGTGTTATAAAAAATGGTTGATGCTTTTTTCCTTGAAGCTCCAAAGGGATAACCGGCAAAATGCCTTATCCGTAGCTCCCGCCAAGAGGAAAACTGGAGAAAAAGCCTGTATTTTCAATGCGCTGCGGAGATGAAACAACCACAAACTATAACAGAGCCTTATGTTTTCCCACACAACCTCTCAAACACCAGCACAGGAGCATATATTATGAAGACCCGCGCCCTTATCGCCGCTTTCGCCCTTTCCGCCATTGTCCTTGGATCCGGCGTGTCCGCTTTCGCCTACAACGGGTATCACAGCTATGGCAGCCACGCCGGGATGTCCGCGTCCTCTCCCGAAAACCAAAGCGCCTATGATGCCATGATGAAGGAGTATTACAGCCGCGTATCCCCGATTCAGGACAAGCTGGACGCCAAGGACATTGAGCTGGAAGCCCTGTCCCGCAACCCCAACGCCAAGCCCGAAGCCATCTCCAAGCTCGCCAACGAAGTGGCGGAACTCCGTTCCCAACTCCGTGTCGAACGCATGGCCCTCGGCGACAGGATGGAAAACGACCGCGGCATGGCGGGCTACGGCATGATGGGCAACGGCAGGGGCTACCACCACGGCGGGCGTCATGGCGGTCATGGCGGACACGGCGGTTACGGTTCCAACTGCAACTACTAGACCTCCGGGTTCCGGGGAACCTTCCCCCCGGAACGGCGCGCCTGATACGTCATCAGGCGCGGGGGCCGCATGAGGGCGGTTTCCGCCTCCCGCCCCAACCAAGGATATATGCGGCAGGCCGTTCATCATCGTCCCGAATATTTCTTCAACAACCTCACTTCCACACCAAGGCCGAGGGGGACTGCCTCCCTCGGCCTTGGCGTTTTGCGCACGGTTCCTTGCGGTAAGGAAAAGGCATGAACGCATGGAGCCGGGCGCGAAACGCCACGGCAACGGCTTTTATCCCCCGGAGGGGAAGCCTCACTTTTTCGGCAAGGCTCACCGTTTCGCCAACAACAGCCAGACCTGCCCCTGATTGTAAATAGCCATGGCCTGGCGGCGGGCTTCTTCACCCTCCCCGGTGTACATGTCGATGCGCCGCAAACGGATCGCTCCGCCGGTATCATGCGCGAAGCCGAGCCCTCTCCTGATGCCCTGCCGCCCCGGAAGCGCATAGGAAACGATGCCGCCAAGCGGCAGGACGCGCGGATCGACCGCCATGCTGACCCACGGCGTCAGTTCGCAGCCAGCCGTCCCTTTCGGATGCTCGGCACCGAACCGGAAAAAGACGTAGCCGCTGGAAGCGTTCAAAAAGGCCCTGCGCTTTTGGGGATGGCTGTCCCACCACCGGCGGATCCCTTTCATCGAGGCCTTGCTGCGCGGAAGTTCCCCCGAACGGATCAGGTAGCCCGCCATGCTCTGGCCCGAATGCCCATTCAGCCCCGCAAACAGGGCGGCCTGCTGCGTCCCGTCGTCAAAAGCCAAAATGCCGGAACCTTCCAACATCAGATCATACGTCTCCACCGGATGCCCCAGCCATGCCATTTCCAGATTCCGGTTTTTGAGTGCTCCGTCCAGATCGATGGCCGCCCGGCTGTAATACGGATCTTCCGGTTTGATCACCTGCAAAAAGGCTTCCTCAGGGCAACTGTGCGTAGGCAGGCACCACGCCAGATCCGGGGCGAGCTCTTCCGGAAGGCGGTAGATCGGATATTCGTATCCCGGCTTGCGCGTCCGGCTGGCCTGCAACACCGGCGAATAGTATCCCGTAAATTTGACTTCAGGGGTGACGCCCAGCCACCGGAACCCCTCTTCCAGCAGTTCGGGCTGGGCGTCGAGCCGCGGCAGTATCGCCTTCAGCTTTTCCAGCGACGCAACCACCTCTCCCCATGTGATCCTGATTCCGCTGTGCTCGGCGGCCCGCTCGTCCGGTTCCCAGCTCCGGGCATACGCAAGGCTCCGCTCCAGTGCGGGGGCCAATTCCATCCACGAACGCAGCCCCATAGACGCCTTATCCATACGGGCGATCTGCGCACGCGCCTGTTCCGCCGAGGCCTGCCGGAACAGCGGGGCCGGGGCATCCAGCGCTTCGACGGCGGGATGGGGCAGCCGCCGGATCTCGGAAGAGGCGGTTGGGGCAGGGGCGGGGAAAGGCTTGGGGGCGGGTTTGGCCCCGCATGCGGCCAACAGGACGGCAAGGCACAACACGAATGTTTTCAACATGGATTCCTCATTGCGTGAAGGGGCGCGCCCTCTGGCCTATTCTCCTCAAAGGGAACGGCGGCGCACCGATACGCATATGCCCGGAACCGGATTCACCGGGTGTGATAATAATGAAATTTTCCCCTGCAATACGGTACATGCCAGAGGGTCCCCTTGAAAAAGGGACGTCCCGCACCGCCGCTGAACGGTGCGCGGCCACCATAGAACCAAGCTCCCGAATACGCAACGCAGGAAGACAACGATGGAAACGCTGATGCAGGCTTTGAAGGCGATCAACGACGTGATCTGGGGACCGGGCATGCTGATCTTGCTGATCGGAACGGGCCTCTACCTTACCGTAGGGTTGCGTTTCTATACGTTCCGCAACATTTTTTCAGCGTTTTCCATGCTCTGGAAGGGCAGGAGCTCCTCGGCGGGCGATAAGGGCGAGCTGACGCCGTTCAATGCCCTGATGACGGCCCTCGCGGGGACTATCGGCACGGGGAGCATCGTCGGCGTGGCCACGGCCATCCTTTCGGGCGGCCCGGGCGCGCTGTTCTGGATGTGGTGTACCGCCATGGTGGGCATGGCGACCAAGTTTTCCGAAATCCTGCTTGCCGTCCACTACCGGGAAGTGACCCCGGCGGGGAATTTCGTGGGCGGGGCCATGTACTTCATCAAGAACGGCCTCGGTGAAAAATGGAAATGGCTCGGCGGGCTGTTCGCCATTTTTGCGGCGATAACCTGCTTCGGAACCGGCAATGCCGTGCAGACCAACGCCATTTCCGGCGTGCTCTGGGGAACCTTCGGCATCCCGACGTGGATCACCGCCCTGATCCTGTTCCTGCTGATCGCCTCCGTCCTACTGGGCGGACTGCGGCGCATCGGCAGCGTCGCCGGGAAAATAGTGCCTTTCATGGCGGCCCTGTACACGCTCGCCTCGCTGCTCATCATCATTTTGCACATCAAGGAAGTGCCCGCGATGTTCCTGCACGTCATTGAGGAAGCCTTCACGCCCACGGCGGCACAGGGAGGCTTTGCCGGGGCCACGGTCATGATGGCCGTCAGGTTCGGCATGGCGCGGGGCATCTTCGCCAACGAAGCCGGGCTCGGCAGCGGGCCCATCGCCCACGCCACCGCGACCTCCACCCCGATCAGGCAGGCCACCATTGGGATGCTCGACGTATTCATCACGACTATGATCGTGTGCAGCATGACCGGCTTCGCCATCCTCGTCACCGGGGAATGGACAGCCCTCGGCGCTCAGGGCGCTTCGCTGACCGCGCGGGCTTTTGAAACCGCCCTGCCGGGCGCAGGCTCGTCCATCGTAGCTATTTCGCTGGTCATGTTCGCCTTTACCACCATCCTCGGCTGGTGCGTGTACGGGGAGCGCTCCGCGATATTCCTGTTTGGGGATCGGGCGCTGAAGCCCTTCCGCGTCCTCTATACCATCGTCGTGCCCATCGGCGCCCTAGCCCAGCTTGATCTGGTCTGGATTCTTGCCGACACCTTCAACGCGCTGATGGCCTTCCCCAACCTCATCGGCGTGCTTCTGCTGAGCCCTGTGGTGTTCAAAACCGTACGTGAAAACAATCGCCCTTGAAGGGGTGTATCAGTGTTGGTTGATTCGGGGAGGGGAGGGAGAAACTTTCTAAGAAAGTTTCTC
>URTO01000210.1 GCA_900550745.1 uncultured Desulfovibrio sp.
AGGAGGGTTTTATGAGCAAGCTTGGTTATTTCTTTGCCGGTGTGGTCGCCGGTGCCACAGCGTTGACCGCTGCCGCATTTATGGTTGATGACGTTGCCCACAAGCTGGATGCTGCATCCGATGACGAGGGAGATTCGGAGGACGCCGGAAGTAACGGCTCCGCTGACGATGCGGAAGATGCCGGTGAAACAGGTAATCCTGCAATGTAGAATTGTTGTCTGGCGCGTCCCTTTGTTCCCGGAACATGCCTGACAAAGACGGTTGGGTTTGAATCCCATCAGGGATTCAAACAGAAAAGCGTTGTCTACTCACGAGTAACGGCAGTAAGCCATATCCCCTGCCGTTACTCGTGCTTGCTTTTGTCTCTTGTTTTGTCCCCGATTATCGGATACGTTTTCAACAATGACAATTTGGTACGGGTACAATAATTCAATGAGTTAGGTGAGATAACCCCGAATCCCACCCTCTCCGCCACTTAAAAACGCCAAGGCATCCGATGAAATCCTGAGGCTCTGTTAAGAGTATATGGTTGCTTTATCTCCAAAACACGTTGAAAATACAGTTTTTTCTCTAGCTTTCCTCTTGTCAGAATCCATAAGGTATTTTGCCGATTATTCCTTTGGAACTTCAAGGAAAAAAGCATCAACCATTTTCTAGGACACAGCCTTCCATTTTCTGGCTATCCCAAAACCGGCAAAAAGGATTCGCCGGAGCCGAAAGCCTTGGAAAGGGAAAGCGTGGGTGCCAGATGTGCGGGTGTGGCTCGTGATTCCGGGGAAGTGCCAGCCGGGATGAGCGGACGCCAGACGTGCGTTTTTGGGGAGGGGAAGCCTTCTGCAGCCCCCCGATGCTGCATTGCCATCAATGCCCCCTAAAGTTCGGGATGCCCGTTTGTGGGGCGCGGAAAGCCTCAGGTACGGACAGGACAAAATAACACCCTGATATTCCTCATGCCTCTCAGCCCCCTTGAAGCCACCGGGCAGGTAGGTTAGAAGGGGGCTTCACAAAGCAGGCCGGGACAGCGGCGCAGGCGCGCCCTGCTCTCCCGGAAAAGCGTGGCGGAAGCCGCCGGCCCTGCCGAAGACCCAAAACCGCCGGGCCCAGTGCCCCGCCGTAACCACCGCAACCGTTTCAGGTGCCCGAATCTTTCGGGATAATTGGGAAGTTCGTAAAAACGACGCTGACACCGCAACCGTGAGAGGGGATGAACCCGCAACAGCCACTGTGGACGCCGTTCATGGGAAGGCGCGGGCAAAGGAGATCCTCAAGCCGGGAAACCAGCCTGAAAGCCATATGGTACGGACGCCGCCGCGCGTTCCGTCCGATCCACGATGATTGGATCAAGGAGTTGCCATGAAAAAATGTTTCGTCATGGTTCTGCTGTGCTGCCTGCTGGCCGCCGGAACCGCCTTTGCCAAGACGGGCACCCTGCTCGTCGCCTTCGGAACTTCGATGGACAGCGCAAGGCCCGCAATCGACGACATTGAAAAGGCCTACAAAAAAGCCGCCGGGAAAGAACCCGTGCTTCTGGCCTTTACCTCTGACATCATCCGCAATAAGCTGGCGAAGGAAGGCAAACCCGTCCTTTCCGTCAATGCCGCGATGAACAAGCTCGCCGCGCAGGGCGTGACCGATCTCAAGATCCAGTCCCTGCACATCGCCCCCGCCGAAGAATACAACCAGCTCGAACGCATGGTCGTCAAAAACATCACCAAGAATCCCGGCGTATTCAAGACCGTCAAGGTAGGCTATCCCCTCCTCGTCTCTGAAAAGGATCTCGACGACGTCATCAAGGTGGTGCTCGCTTCCCTGCCCAAGGATCGCAAGCCCGGCGACGCCGTGGTGCTCATGGGCCACGGCAACGACCGCGGCCCCGGCGACTTGACCCTCGCCGCCGCTGCCGCCGCCTTCCACAAGGCCGATCCCCATGTTTGGCTCGCCACGGTCGAAGGCGCCAACAGCTTCGACAACGTCCTGCCCGAACTCAAGGCTTCCGGCGCCAAGCGCGTCTGGCTCCAGCCCTTTATGATCGTTGCGGGCGACCACGCCAACAATGACCTCGCCGGGCCGGAAGAAGATTCTTGGGCCTCCCGCATCAAGGCCGCAGGCATGACCCCCATGCCCAACCTCAAGGGCCTTGGACAGCTCAAGGGCATTCAGGACATCTTCCTCAGCCACACCCAGAATGCCGTTGTCGATCTCGCCAACACGAAGAAGGCGGATTAAGCGAGGACGGAATAGCGAAAGAATCGGAGGGGGAAGGGGAACCCTTCTGGAGAAGGGTTTCCCCTTCCCCCTCCGAGCCTCCCCCTTTCCCCTCCCAAGACTCTCGGCCTTATCGAGTCCCTTTTCGCGGTTTTTCCTGTGAACCCGAAAAACGGCCTATGGTACGGCATCGCCCTCTGCCCCTGATCCTTCAAAGGCAACGGCAAAAAATCACCATTTTGCAAAAAACAAAACAGCGTCCCCCTCCTCCATGAAGAAAACCTTTGAAGAAGGAGGGGAAGCCTTTCCTTCCTCTGAAAACACCAACCCGCTATAAGGATTTCACATGAAACCGGGAAAACTGTACGGCGTGGGCATCGGCCCCGGCGACCCTCGGTACCTGACCCTCCGGGCGGCGGACGTCCTGCGCTCGGTGGACGTAATCTTTACCGTCATCTCCCAAAACGCATCGAGCAGCGTTTCCCGGTCCGTGGTCGAATCCCTCGAACCGCGCGGAGAAATCCATCTCCAGACATTCAGCATGTCGCGTAACAAGGCCGTACGCGCCGCGCAGGTGCAGGCCAACGCCGACGCCATCATTGCGGAACTGAAAGCGGGCCGGGACTGTGCCTTCGCCACGCTCGGCGACGCCATGACCTACAGCACTTTCGGCTATGTACTGGAAATCATACGTGAAGCCATCCCCGGCGTGGAATGGGAGATCGTCCCCGGCATCACCTCCTTCGCCACCCTGACGGCGAAAGCCGGAACGGTGCTTGTGGAAAACGGCGAACAGCTCAGGGTCATCCCGTCCTTTAAGCCGGAAATGGCCGAAACGCTGGATTTCCCCAAAGGCTCCACCACGATTCTCCTCAAGACCTACCGCAGCCGCAAGGCGCTGGTGGAACGCCTCCGGCGCGAGGAAAATGTGGAAATCCTGTACGGCGAACATCTGGCAATGGAAGGGCAGGCCCTCCTGACCGATCTGGACGCCATTGCCGACCGCCCGGAAGAATATCTGTCGCTCATCATGGTCAAAAAGCAATGAAACGCGGACGCCGTCCCCTTCCCCCTCCGTGGAGGCGTCCGAGCCGCGTCCTGTGGTTCGTTCTGGCCGTCATCGGGGCCTGCTGGCTCACGCTGCACATGCCGGAATCCCGCATGGCGCGCCACAAAGCGGAGCCCGCAGGCATCGACGCCCCCACAAGCCGGACGCACCGGCCCGCTCCCGCCAGCGAAACGATGGAAGCGGACGCGGGCGAAGCAAGCCTTGCGGCCCCCTCCGTCCCTCCGGCGGACGGCGCGGACGCCCCGGCCCCCCGCATGAAGCGGCACACGCCCCCCACCCCGGCGGGAAAAATCTTCGCCAAGATGAAAACCTTCGGGCGGCTGTTCGCCATCGTGGGCATCGCGGCCTTCCTCGGAGGGCTGATGGAGGCGCGGCGCTGGCATATGGCGCTGGCGCGGGTTATGGGCAAACTGGCGCGGATGGCCCGGCTTCCCGAAATCGTGGGCCTTGCGATGCCGACCGCGCTCTGCTCCAACGCGGCGGCCAACAGCATACTGGTCAGCAGCCATGCCGAAGGGCATATCCGCACCTCGGCGCTCATTGCGGGCGGCATGGCGAACAGCTATCTGGCCTACGTCTCGCACTCCATCCGGGTCATGTATCCGGTGCTCGGAGCCATCGGGCTTCCGGGGGCGCTCTACTTCGCGGCGCAGTTCTCCGGCGGGTTCATCGTCATTCTCGGCGTCCTGCTCTGGAACCGCTGGTATGTCTCCGGGCATGGGGATAGGCCCGTTTCCGGCTTCGCCCCTGCGGATGAAGCCCCGCTTGCGTGGCCTTCCGCCGTGGAAAAAGCCGCCGTCCGCTCGCTGACGCTGCTGTTCCGCATGGTGTGCATCACGGTTCCGCTGATGCTCTGCATCGAATGGCTGTTGAAGAACGGCGCGTTCAGTTTCTGGGAGCAGTATGTCCCTGATCAGGTGAACCGTTTTTTCCCTGCGGAACTGGTATCCGTGGTCGCCGCGCAGATGGGCGGGCTGGTGCAGTCTTCCGCGGTCGCCGCGAATCTCAGGGCCGAAGGGCTCATCGACAACGCGCAGATCCTGCTGGCCATGCTCGTCGGGAGCGCGGTGGGCAACCCCTTCCGCACCCTGCGGAGGAACCTCCCCTCGGCGCTTGGGATTTTCCCCGTGCCCGTCGCGTTTGCCATAGTCCTCGGTATGCAGCTTTCGCGCCTCGCCGTCACCCTCGTCGCCATCGCCGGGGTCATCGCGTTCATGCACTATGTGTTGTATTGAAATTGAAGTTGGAGGGGGAAGGGGAACCTTTCTGG
>URTO01000211.1 GCA_900550745.1 uncultured Desulfovibrio sp.
AGCTCCTTGAAGTGTTCAACGCAATCCACGATGGGCATCAGGGGATAGGCCGAGCCGTAGAGGAAACGATCCTGCATGAAGTTGTTGGCGGATGTAGTCGGCTGCCCCGCTGCAGTTGAAGAGGTACATGTCTGGGCAGAGGCATATGTTTTTCTAGAAGAAGCATACGCCGAGGATTTGCTGTACCCAAGGCCAGCCGCCGTGGGGGAGGGGTTACTTGAGAAGGCGCTTTGCCGCGTAGAGATCGCCGAGCGAGGCGTAGCAGATGCCGCCGATGATGAGCGCCCCGCCGATCATCTGCGGGAGCGTGATGGACTCGCCCAGGACGAATGTGGCCTCAAGGCTCGCAAACAGCGGGATGCTGTTGTAGATGATGCCCGCCCTGACCATGCCGATGCGCTCGATGGCGAGGCTCCATGCAAGGAAGGAAACGACCGAGGCCCCAATCCCTATATAGAGGAGGGCGCTGAGGATGGAGCCGTTCAGCGGGCTCAGGCCGGTGGTGGCGGCCTGCCAAACCAGCGGCGGGATGAGCCCGATGACGCCGATGCCGATGAGCAGGGCGAGAAATGCCTTTTGTGGGAAGGCGTTGGGGCGGCAGCGGAGCATGAGGCTGTAGACGGCAAACAGGAAGACCGAAAGGATCATCCATAAGTCGCCTTGCGCAAAGCGCAGCACAAGAAGCGTATCGAGCTTGCCGCGTGATACGAGGACGACGACCCCGAACAGGGCGCCGCACAGCCCAAGGATTTGGAACCGGGAAAGCCGCTCGTGCAGGAACAGGTGGGCGATGGCGGCCATGACGACAGGGGATGTTGTGGCCAACAGCGACATATTGGTGGCGTCGGTCGTGTGCCCGGCCTGATAGATGAAGGTATTGAAACAGGTGATGCCAAGCAGGGCCATCAGGATGACCTTGCCCCATGATCCCCTGACGAGGGGGAGCGAGCGCAGCAGGCTCCGGCCCGCAAAGGGGAGGATGGCCAGAAACGCGATGACCCAGCGCCAAAATGACAGCTCGACCGGAGAAAGCGCCCCCGCAAGGCCGCGGGCCACGACGAAATTTCCGCTCCAAACCACGGTGGCGAGCAGGGCGAACAGGTATCCTGTAACGGTATGGGAAAGGATGGGCATGGCTGCCTCAAGAAGTTAGGGCGACCCGGATAGTCGTCGTTTCCGCCGGAAACGGCCCGGCGAAAAAAACTATCTTTTGGTTTGGGGCTCCGTCAACCGGGATTTTGCCCTGAGCTTCCGCGTGTCCATGCGGGGGCGGGGCTTTCCCCCGTTTGCGTGCAATGGCGGAACAGGATAAACTTGGCTATCCTTATCTTTGGAGAACGATTCTTATGCGTTTGCTTATTGCTTCCGATCTGCACGGCTCCCCGGAAGCCGCCGCGTTCCTGCGCCGGCGCTGTGAGGAGCTGTCGCCCGATATGTTGGTTCTTCTCGGCGATTATTTGTATCACGGCCCGCGCAACCCCCTTCCTTCCAACTATGGGCCGCCGGATGTGGTTTCCGTCTTTTCGGATCTCACAACGCCTGTCGTGGCCGTGCGCGGCAACTGCGACGCCGAAGTGGATCTTATGCTGCTTCCGTTCGCGGTGGAAGACAGCGCCGTGATCGCCGCTGACGGACTGCGTATCGTGGCGCAGCACGGGCACCACCTTCCCAGTCGCCCGCCCATTCCCGGCGTGCGCCCCGGCGATGTGGTCTTGAGCGGGCATACCCATATCCCGCGGGGGGAAACCGTCGACGGCGTCCATTTCTGGAACCCCGGCAGCACGACGCTGCCCAAGGGCGGCTTTCCGGCTTCCTATGGCCTCTTTGAGGCAGGCGCGTTCCGCGTGTTCGGGCTTGACGGGCGGCTTCTTTTGGAGCATCGGCCTTCGGCGGCCTGAGGTTTTCGGAGGAAGGCGCCTTGAATGCGGGGCGCCTTCCTGCATGAACCCTAACATTTTGTAACTTCCGTAATAACTTCGTATTTCAGCCGATCCCGTCTTTGGGGAAGCTCCGGGCGTGTATTTTTCCGCTTGATTTTACGGGCGGGATGCCTCAAAACAGGGCCACCTCACCTTTTGGGTTTTCTTCTCCACTCCTCCCTCCGTTGAGTGCCACATCTTCCCGTCCTGTGCGGCAACGCAGGACGGATATTCCATCTTTCGTATTGCCCCAATCGATAGAGACAAGGCAGGTTCATATGGCCGAAACCAGCGCCACGCTTTTGCTGAGAACAGAACCGATCGGAAAACTGCTCCTCCGGTACTCCTTGCCCGCCATCGCCGCGATGGTGGTCTTTTCCCTTTACAACATCATCGACAGTATTTTTATCGGGCACGGCGTCGGGCCGTTGGCCATTTCCGGCCTTGCGATCACGTTTCCGGTCATGAACCTGACCTTTGCGCTGGTTTTGCTCGTCGGCATCGGCGGCGCGTCCATCTGTTCCATCCGGCTGGGGCAGCAGGACATCGACGGCGCCACCCGCGTGCTCGGCAACGTCCTGCTGCTCGGCCTCATCAACGGGGTGACGTTCGGCCTGCTGTCGCAACTGGTGCTTGATCCGGTGCTGACGGCTTTCGGGGCCAGCGAGCACACCTTGCCCTATGCCCGCGACTTCATGCAGATCATCCTATACGGGCTGCCTGTCACCTGTACCATGTTCGGGCTCAACCACGTCATGCGGGCTACGGGATATCCGCAAAAAGCCATGCTTTCCGCCGTGCTGACCGTGGGCATGAACGTCATTCTGGCGCCGATATTCATCTTTTGGCTGGAGTGGGGCATCAGGGGCGCGGCCGTCGCCACGGTATTGTCACAATGCGTAGGTATGGTGTGGGTGCTGAGCCACTTCCGCAACCCGAACAGTACCGTGCATTTCCGGCGGGGGACGTTCCGGCTGCGCCGGAAGATCGTTTCAAGCATCTTCTCCATCGGCATGTCACCGTTTTTGCTGAACGTATGCGCCTGTCTCGTGACGGTGCTCATCAACATCGGCCTCAAGCAGTACGGCGGCGACATGGCCATAGGCGCGTTCGGCATCCTCAACCGGATACTCATCCTGTTCGTGATGCTGGTCATGGGGCTTACGCAAGGCATGCAGCCCATTGTGGGATACAACTACGGGGCGCAGCAGTTTGAGCGGGTCAAGCAGACCCTGAAGTACGGCGTCATCACCGGCGGGCTGATCACGACGGCGGGATTCCTCGCCGGGCAGTTTACCCCGGAAATCGTGGCCCGGATGTTCACCAACGACGCGGGGCTGATCAGCCTCTCCGTGGAAGGGATGCACCTTGCTACGCTGGTATTCCCCTTGGTCGGCATCCAAATCGTCGTCGGCAACTTTTTCCAGTCCATCGGCAAGGCCAAGCTGTCCATTTTCCTTTCCTTGACGCGCCAGCTGCTGTTCTTGGCCCCGTGCCTGCTCATCCTGCCGCGTTTCTTTGGGTTGAACGGCATCTGGATCAGCCTGCCCGTGTCGGACTCGCTGTCGTTCGTGGCCTCAATGGGCGTGCTGTATATGTTCCTTCGGGAGATGCGCCGGGCCCACCACAGCCGGGAGGCGTGAGATTCTCATGCGCTGGTGGATTTGCCCGGTTTTGTTAGTGTCGTAACCGGGCGGGAGGTTCTTCCGCCTCACAAACAGGCAAGGAGTTCCTCATGAAGGATTTATTCAATCAGGTAAGCAACGGCCTCGGCGGGCTGGGAGGGCTTGGCGGCAAGCTGAACGGCGCTCTCGGCGGCCAGCGGGAGGCGGATGCCCCGTCCGGCCAAGGGGCGGGCAACGCCCTTGGAGATATGGTGAAATCCGCCGGAGGGCTTGGCGGCCTGCTCGGTTCGGCGGCGTTTGGGGGACTGCTCGGCGCGCTGATGTCGGGCAAAACGGCCCGCAAGGTTGCCCAAGGCGCGCTGATGGCCGGCGGAACGGCCGCCGTCGGTGCGTTGGCATGGAAGTTCTACCAGAAGTGGGCCGGAACCAACGGGGCGGCCCCACAGGGGCAACCCGCCGAACCGATCCCCCCTGTTCATCCCGCACCGGGCGGCTGGCCTACGGAACTCCAGCAGACACCGCCCCCGGCTGTTTCGGCGGATCAGACGGCCCTGTTGCTGCTGGAGGCGATGATCTTCGCCGCCCGCGCCGACGGGCACATCGACGACAAGGAACGGGCCAACATCCACAAGGCCGTGGAGTCGCTGTTCCCGATGCAGGATATGGCACAGGTGCTGGATACGCTGCTGCATAAGCCGCTTGATCCGGCCTCGCTCGCCTCCCGCGTAACCAGCCATGATGAGGCCCGCGATCTGTATCGGCTTTCTGCCATGATCATTGATGTGGATCACTTTATGGAACGCAGTTACCTTGACGGCCTTGCCGCCGCGCTCACAATCACGCCTGAAGAGAAGGGCGCACTCGATAAAGAGGTTGAAGAAACCAAAAGGGCAGCCGTCAGCGAGCCGTCTGAATTGACCTTGTAAAGCGTGATGTCCGAAAGCGGCTTGTCGTTCTTGTCCAGTT
>URTO01000212.1 GCA_900550745.1 uncultured Desulfovibrio sp.
GTTCGTCTATGGAATCGAACTTCAGTTCCGGACGAGTGCGACAAACGAAGGACAACCGCATGGGTTGATTGTAAATGCCCTTCCCCCGACTCGTCTTACCCTTCCATCTGAAAATCAACGCGGATCTTGTACAGCTTCGTGGCGGGCAGGTTGAGGATTGGAATGCCCGTCTTGGCGGTAATGTCGTCAAGCATGGCGCACACGGCCTCCCACGAGGGGCCGATTGCGGAAAACCAGACGTTGTAGGCATGGCGGCGCAAATAGTTGTGCGTCACGCCCACATGCCGGTTCACTTCGGCGATAAAGGCATCCATCTTGTCCGCCGGAACCTTGGCCGCGCACAGCGTGGAGCGGAAGCCGAGCTTGGCTGACTGGAAATTGGCCCCCAGACGCCGGATGATCCGGGACTTGCGCAGGGCGTTCACGCGATCAAGCGCTTCCTGCTCCGTGATGCCGAGGCGCTCCGCAATGATGGCGTAAGGCCGTGGCTCCAGCGGAAAATCCGTCTGGATGATGTCCAGGATGCGCTTGTCCATCGTGTCGAGAGTCACTTCCGTCATTCCGCCTCCTTCGCTTTACGGGGCTGGTACGTGCACAAGGGCTCCTCGCCCATGTAGTCGCCGTCCATGCTCCACGCGCGGGCGCGGCAGCCGCCGCACACCTTATGGAACTCGCAGATACCGCACTTGCCCTTGTACTCGGACTGATCGCGGAACTGGAGGAACGGCTTGGACTTGCGCCAGATTTCCGGGAACGGCGTCGTGCGGACGTTGCCGCAGTCGAGCGTCAGATACCCGCACGGCTGAACCTGCCCCACATGGCTGATGAAACAGAACCCCGTGCCGCCGAGACAGCCGCGCGTCATGGCGTCCATGCCGAACGTGGCGGGCGTTACGGAGACGCCTTCCTCACGGGCGCGCTGGCGCATGATGCGGTAGTAGTGCGGTGCGCAGGTGGCCTTGAGGTGCATGGAGGTCGTCTTGCGGAAGTCATAGAACCAGTGCAGCACGTCCTCGTATTCCTGCGCCGTGATCACCTGATCCGCAAGCTCCGCGGCCCGGCCCATCGGCACCAGCAGGAAGATATGCCACGCCGCCGCGCCGATGCGCTCGCAAAGTTCAAATATCTTCTTGAAATCATGCAGGTTATCACGAGTGACCGTGGTATTGATCTGAAACTCCACGCCCGCGGCCTTGAGATGCTCAATGCCGCGCATGGTGGCGTCGAACGCGCCGGGCACACAACGGAACGCATCGTGTTTCCCGGCGTTGTAGCCGTCGATGGAGATCGAACAGCGCTGTACGCCCGCTTCCTTGATCTTGCGGGCGGCTTCCGGCGTGATGAGCGTCCCGTTGGGGGACATCACGCAGCGCAGGCCCTTGGAACCGGCATAGGCGATCAGCTCGTAGACATCGGGGCGGATCATGGGATCGCCGCCGGTAAAGATGATGATCGGGTTGCCCACATTCGGGAAGGTATCGATCAGCGCCTTGGCTTCTTCCGTGGACAGCTCGCCCGGATAGGGTTCCGGGTGCGCCTCGGCCCGGCAGTGTTTACAGGCAAGGTTGCAGGAGCGGGTCACTTCCCACGCGATAAGGCGGCACAGCGGGGAACCGTCCTCAAGCGTGCGCGGGCCGGCGGGCATACCGCCCGGATGCCCGGTGCGGCCGCCGGGATGCCCGGTGCCGGGCTGGGACTCTTCCCGCCCCATGCCGCATGGCGGCTCATGGCAATTCATCAGCGCACCCATCCTTTCTTGAGGGCCTCTTCCGCATAGTAGGTCAGGATGAGCTTGGCCCCGGCACGGCGGATGCCGAGCAGCGCTTCCAGAACAACCTTCTCTTCATCGATCCAGCCGTTGATGGCGGCGGCCTTGATCATGGCGTATTCGCCGCTCACCTGATAGGCGGCGACCGGCACGTCAAAGTTGTCGCGCACCATGCGGATGACGTCCAGATAGGGGCCTGCGGGCTTCACCATGACGATGTCCGCGCCCTCGTCGATGTCGGCGGCGGCTTCGCGCAAGCCTTCCATCGCGTTGGCGGGGTCCATCTGATAGGTCTTTCGGTCGCCGTGATGCGGGGCTGATTCCGCCGCGTCACGGAACGGGCCGTAGAACGCGGAGGCATATTTCACAGCATAGGACATGATCGGCGTATTCACATACCCGGCCTTGTCCAGCGTTTCGCGGATAGCCAGGATGCGGCCGTCCATCATGTCGGAAGGCGCAACCATGTCCGCACCGGCCTCGACATGGCTGAGGGCGGTCTTGGCAAGCAGTTCCAGCGTGGGATCGTTCACCACTTCGCCGCAGGTGTCGCCTTCCTTCAGGATGCCGCAATGCCCGTGCGAGGTGTATTCGCACAGGCACACGTCGGTCACGACCTGTAGGGCGGGCCACTTCGCCTTGAGCATGCGGATGGCGCGCTGCACGATGCCGTTCGGGGCATAGGCTTCGCTGGCGATGGCGTCCTTGTGCTTGGGGATGCCGAACAGCATGAGCGAACGCAGCCCCGCGTCCACGGCTTCGCCCACGGCCTTTTCAAGCTGTTTAAGGGAAAGCTGGTACTGGCCCGGCATGGACGGGATTTCCTTCTTGAAATCCTCATCCGTAGTATCCACCACAAAATACAGCATCATAAGGTCAGCGGCGGACAGTTGCGTCTCACGCACCATTTCACGGATCACGGGATTGCGGCGCAGACGGCGCCCACGATAAAATTCGTTCATAACACATTGTCCTTTTTATGATAACAGGCAAGAACACCGCTGTTCCTGCCTCCAGAGAGCCACCGCTTCCCATCCTTGCGGCCCAAGCCTCCCCGCCCTCCAAACATTCCGCAACAGCGCGGGGAAAGCCAGCCTCTCCCCGCGCCCATCCCTTATTCAGGGCGGCGGATTTCGTCGTCGGTCAGGTAACAGGCGGGATCCTGCGCCCATTCGTCGCCGTAATAGGCTTCGGCGCGGGCGCGGAAGTTGCCGCCGCAGATGTTCAGGAAGCGGCAGGAGGCACAGCGCCCCTTCACATGGGCCTTCTTGTTCTTCATCTTGTGGAGCAGTTCGATCTTCGGATCGTCCCAAATTTCGGAGAACGGGCGTTCAAGCACATTGCCGAAGGTATGGTTGCGCCAGAACTGGTCGGCATGGACTTTGCCGTCCCACGAGATACAGCCGATGCCGCGCCCGGAGCTGTTGCCCTCGTTGTACTGGAGAAGCTGGAACACTTCCTCGGCGCGCTTGGGATCTTCCTTCAGCATACGCATCCAGACATAGGGGCCGTCGGCGTGATTGTCCACGGTGAGGACTTCCTTCGGCATCCCGGCATCGAACAGGGCGCGGGTTTCGTCCATGATCAGATCGACCACGGAACGGGTTTCCGCGTGGTTGAGGTCTTCCTTGATCATTTCGGAACCGCGGCCGGAGTAGACGAGGTGGTAGAAGCAGATGCGCGGCACTTCAAGCTCGCGCAGCAGCTTGAAGACCTTCGGGATTTCAACCACGTTGCGCTTGTTGATGGTGAAGCGCAGGCCGACCTTGAGGCCCTCGGCCTTACAGTTTTCAAGGCCTTCAATCGCCTTTTTGAAGGAGTTCGGCACGCCGCGGAACTTGTCGTGGATTTCTTCGGCGCCGTCCAGCGAGATGCCCACATAGGACAGGTTGATGGCCTTGAGCTCGCGGGCCTTTTCCTTGGTGATCAGGGTGCCGTTGGTCGAGATGACCGCACGCATCCCCTTTTCGGTGGCGTAGCTGGCGAGTTCCGGCAGATCCTGACGCACCAGCGGCTCGCCGCCGGAGAACAGCATGACCGGAGCGCCGTATGCGGCGAGATCGGAGATGATGGCCTTGCCCTGTTCCGTGGAGATTTCATCCTTGCCGTCAGGATCGACGGCCTGAGCGTAACAGTGCACGCACTTGAGGTTGCAGCGGCGGGTCATGTTCCAGACCACCACCGGCTTCTTGTCTTCGGAGAACTGAAGCAGGTGGGAAGGAAGCTGGCTGGAATGCCGACCGTAACGCAGAGCGTCGGAAGGCTCCACCTGCCCGCAGTACAATTTGGAAATGCCGATCATGAGGACTCCTTGAGATAGTTCGCAAAAATCGTCTAGAAAGAAACGCCCCCCGCGGGGGGTGTCTGTCAGCCTTTCGTATCGCGCCATGCGTGATCCACACGCCACAGTACGCGGTAATGCAAAGAAATACTATTGCTCGCCATATGGGTCAAGGGCCGAGAGATTCATGCCCTCAAAGGAAATGACGCCATAACAACTTTAAACAACAGATGAAATATTTCAAAAAACATCAGATGAGCGAATATCTCCAAGGGCCTGTCAGGAAAAGGTGCGCAATGAAAAAGGGATAAACCGAAGACCGGGAGGGGGAACCTTTATGGAAGGCTGTGTCATAGAAAACGGTTAATGCTTTATTTCCTTGAAATTCCAAAGAAATAACCAATAAAATCCCCCAACCACAGAGCCCGCCGGCGGAAAACTTG
>URTO01000213.1 GCA_900550745.1 uncultured Desulfovibrio sp.
GTTGGAGCGGATCACATATGCGGGGGTCCGGGGGGGCGCTTGCCCCACCGGGCAGAGTTAAGGGGCGGCAGCCCATTGCCGCCGGAGGCCCCATCACAGGCTTTTCGCGCAGGGATCAGCCGGATGGGGTGGCCCCTTGCCGCAGGGGGCTACCCGCTCCCTCTCGGTCCCTTCCGTTCTGCATGGCGGCCCTTGCGCCGGGTGCCGCATCCCGGCTGCGGTTGCGCAAAGGCCGGGGCGGACGTACAAGTGAGCCATGCAATACAAAACAATACTCTTTGATCTGGATGGGACGCTGACGGACTCGGAACCGGGGATCGTCAATTCAGTGCGGTACGCGCTGCGGAGCTTCGGGATGGACGCGGAACCGGAGACGCTGCGGTCGTTCATCGGGCCTCCACTGTACGACTCGTTCCGGGGGACGATGGGCATGAGCGACGCGGATGCGAAACGGGCCGTGGATACCTACCGCGTGTATTTCCGCGATAAGGGGATATTCGAGAACGCCCCGTATCCGGGAGTGCCGGAAATGCTTGAAGCGCTGCGTGCTGCGGGCGGGTGGCTCATTGTGGCGACCTCGAAGCCGGAGGTGTTCGCCAAGCGCATCGCGGAACATTTCGGGTTTGCTCGGTCGCTGGATGGTGTCTACGGTGCGGATATGGAGGGGAAACGCTCCTCCAAAATCGACGTGATCCGCTACGCCATACGTGAGCAGGGCATAACCCCGTCGGGCGCGGTCATGGTTGGTGACAGGAAGTACGACATCGTGGGTGCCCACGAGACCGGGCTTGCGGATATTGGGGTACTGTACGGCTACGGCTCGCGGGAGGAACTCGTGGAGGCCGGCGCCACGCGGCTGGCGGCAAGCGTTGCGGAACTGCGTGAAATGCTGGTTTCTTCGGGCTGTTGAGGGCTTGCGGCCGTTTTGCGCGTCTCTGTGGGAAGGAGGGAAGATCCGCTTTCGTTCCAACCGCTTTCATCTGCCGCACAAAAAAGTCATAGGGGTGCCATGAAGCCGTCGCGTTGCGGGGGATACATCCGAATCCACGGAACAACCCCCGCAAGTGAGGAACGGTATGAACACCTCTCAGTTGGCTGCATTGCAATGGATGATGGAACGGGAGCTTTCGGCTCTGCGGTCATCCCGGATGTCTTCGGAGATTTCCCTCAAATGTCCTGATGAAAACGAACTGGCCTCGCGCCTGAGCGAGTATGCGGTGGACGAGCGCCTGACCGCCCGGCGTGTTGAGCGTATCCGGGCTTTGGAAAACGCCCTGCGGCGCATCGAGGTCATGGACTACGGCGTCTGTGAGGCGTGTGGGGAGCCCATACCGCTCCTGCGGCTTTTGGCGTCGCCTTCGGTGCGGTACTGCGTGGCTTGCCAGCAGGAACTTGAAGAGGAGCGGGCCGTGGCTGTAGCCGGATCTTTTGAGGCCCCGCGTCCCCGGCGTACGATGCCGCCGCGTCCGGTTAGGCCGTCCATGCCGTTTTTCCTGCCGCGCCGCAGGCAGGCAAGCCGCTGACCCCAAAGGGGGCGCTGGCTTTTGGGAAGAGCGCGTCAGGGCGGAGGGGCCATGCAAGGCTGTGGGATATGCCCGTATCCCTATGCGGGAAGGGGCCAGCCAAGCGGAGATATTCGTGTTTCCCAATGAAAACTGTATTTAATTATGTGAAATATAAAATGAATTTTTAAAAAACTCTCGAAGAGGCGAACTCGCCAAGCGGCGCTTGCCCCGCCCATGCGGAAAACGGAAGGAGTGCATTGGCTTGGGCGCGTAGGCGGCAGGTTGCCCGCAGGTGTGGGCAAGGGCCGTGAATATGCCTATGGTCTGCGTATATCCAGACTGCCCGCAGGCGTAAGGGCTTTCTTCCGAACGGCGGTGGGAGCGCGCAAGATTCCCCGCGCATGTGCGGGAAGGAATTGCCCGCGGTTCCCGCCACGCTGTGTTCCATAAGATTCTCCGCAGGTGTGGGAAGGCGTTCCGCACCTGCTTTTTCTTTGGAGTTCCAAAGGAATAATCAGCAAAATGTCTTGGCTATGGAGTCCATTAGTCGAAAAACTGGAGAAAAAGTCTCTATTTCTAGCATTCTGCTGAAATAAAACAACCATAGACTATGACAGCGCCTTTCTTGAACCGCCATACTGCCGCTGTGGGGTTATCGTGCCGCGCACCGGGCGGGATTGGGCGGATTACCGCTGTTGGGGCGGGTTCTCGTTTTTTTGCTGTAGTGAAGGTTGCGTAGCGTGTGCCGATGGTTAAGGAAAAGGTTCCGCCGTATGCCGGAGGGAGTTCATCAAGCCCGGAAGCCTGCGCTTTGGACGGTTCTCTCCGGTGTACGGCGGGAATGTCAAAAAGACTTCCCAATGCCGTCCTGCCTTACGGGTTCCCCGGCGTATGCCGGGAATGCGTGCTTTGACGCCACCACGAGCCCAAGGAAAGGTTCTGCCCCGGTGTATGCCGGAACGGAACCTTTTGTTTTTGGTGGCGGATAGGGGGCCGCCGGAAGGGTATTCGGCGGCGTCCCTGTGATCAGCCTTGTCCGTGGGCCAGTGCGTTCTGGGCGAGCTGTTGCGTCAAGTCCTCGCTGGCTAGGGTATCGGCCTGCACGAGGATTGTGGTGCCGTTACCATTGGTGAACTCGGCGTAATTGCCGAGGCTGGTGCCCGGTTCCCCGTTTCCGTCAGCCGTCGGCTTCCAATCCCCGGAGAGGTGGAGCTTGTCGTCCTCTATGGAGATGCCGATATTCTTCAGATCATCCATACTCGTCAGGCTTAGGCTGTCCGGCTTGGAGGTGATGAACACTTCGATGTCGCTCTGGATGGGGTTGTTGTCCTTGTCGGCGAACAAGCTGTCCAGCGTGTCCCTGTCGGCCCCGACAAGGAAGTCGATGCCTTCACCGCCGCTGGCATGGGCCATGCCTTGATTGTAGACGAGGATATCGTCCCCTTCACCGCCGTAGAGCGCGTTTTGGCCTGTCCCGCCGTCGAGGTAATCGTTGCCCGCGCCGCCGAACAGGGTATCGTCACCCATGCCGCCGAAGATCTGATCGTCTCCGTCGCCGCCGAACAGCCAGTCGTTGCCCGAACCGCCGTGAAGGGCATCGCCGCCGCCTTCGCCAAAAAGCACTTGCGAATGCGGTGCATTTGGATCACCTAGGGAATCGGTGCCCTCACCGCCGAGGAACGTGTGCAGATTCGTCAGGTTGATTTCCAGCGAGCCGTTGGAAGTGCCGTTTACGGTATACTCGAAGGATTCCTTCAGGTCGGAACCGTGAGCTTGTACCTCCGCCAGCTTGTGGAGGCCCTCCTCCGAGGCATCCAAGGTGTAGGTATATCGCCCGGTTTCCGCATCGAAATGCAGCGTCCCGAATGTCCCTTGGATGTCCTCGCCTTGGGCATTGTCGAAGGTGTAGGCAAGCGCGTTCCCGTGCGCGTCCGTGCCGGGCAGCGTATCGCTGTGGGTCATGTCCGGCATCAGATTGTCCAATGGCATGTCTGCATTGATGCCCGTGCCCATAAAGCTCACGGACAGGGAGCCTGCCGGAGTCGTCACAGTCGCATGACCGTCACTGACGGTAATCTGGAAGTCATGCTTTACGATTTCTCCCAGTTCGGCCCCGGCCTGCGCTTCGGCGCTGGGGGTGAAGGTGTAGTTCCACGCGCCGCCCTCGCCTTTCGTCAATGTGAACGTGCCCAGCCCGTCAATGGCGGCGGTGCCGCTCGTGCCTTCGGGGTTCAGGGTTACATCATATGTCTTGCCGTCGATGCTGACGGCAAGGGAATGTTTGTCGTTCACATCGGCGTCGGTGAAGGTGAAGGAGCCCGTAGTGCCGTTGTCGATCTGCGAGCCCGTAATCACCGGGGCGTCATTGGTTCCGGTAAGGTTGACGGTGATGGTCTGGGTCGCCGTACCACCCTTGTTGCCGTCGTCCACGGTGACCGTGAACGTTTCAGTGGCCTTCTCTCCTTCTCCGAGCGCGTCGCTGGTCAGTACGTACTTGTATTTGCCATGTTCATCTATGGTCAGCGTGCCATACTTGCCTTCAGCCGATGGGCCGCTGTTCCCTTCCGCTCCTTCGTGCTTTACCGAGAAGGTGTGCGTGTCATGGAAGCTTCCGTCAGCCTTTTTGTCCGCATCGGTAAATTCGATCTGGCCTATTGCTTGGGCCGTCCCTTCGGCCCCTTCGCTCAGTTCCGTCAGGTTGAGTGTCGGGGCGGCGGAGGTGATCACCGGGGCGTCGTTGGTGCCCTGAATGGAGATCTGGAGTTCGGAGGGGTTCGTGGTTTGCGCCCCGTAGTTGTCAACAGCAACGACCTTGAAGCCATCGACGGCCGGTTCTTCGGCGCCAAGGTGCTGCGCCTTCCCGTTGTCGAACGTATAGGTGTAGGTGCCGTCCTTATTGATGGTGATGGACTGCCGTTTCTGCAACACCTTTCCAAACCGTTCGGATAGCGTCTTGGCGGTTTCACCCACCACCTGCCCGGA
>URTO01000214.1 GCA_900550745.1 uncultured Desulfovibrio sp.
TTTATTGAAATTATTGAGTTGTTTTTAGGTTGCAAAAGGTTGTTTTCAAATGGTTTCAAATAGTTCTATGTCAAATGGCGACACGGCCTAGAAAATGGTTGATGCTTTTTTGAAGTCCCAAAGGAATAACCGGCAACATACCTCAGCTATGGATGCCGCCAAGGGAAAAACTGGAGAAAAAGGCCGTCTTTTCACCGTGCTGTGGACATGAAACAACTGTGCTCTGACAGTGCCTTTTGTATTGTGGAGGCCATGCGCTGAAGAAGCGGCTCTGTGCTTTGGCGGGGCGGGTTTCCCTTTGCTGGGAGGAGGAGAGCCGCATGTTCCCCTTAACGGTTTGCAGCGTCCTCGCCGTCGAAAAAGCGGTTCATTTCCGCCTCGCTGGGGAGTTCTTCGGGTGAGATCAGACCTTGCAGGCGCCCTTTCCCAAAGAGGGCAATCCGCGAAGCCACCCTTTTGGCTTGCGGCAGCCCGTGGGAGACGAGAAGGATGGGATAGCGCCCCGACAGCCTGAGGAGCAGGTTTTCAATGGTATGGGTTGTTGCGGGATCGAGGGATGCCGTGGGTTCGTCGAGGAGCAGCATTTCCGGCTCAAGCGCCAGCGTGCGGGCAAGGCAGAGGCGTTGCTGCTGCCCCCCCGAAAGTATCGAAGCCGGTTCCCGCAGGCGTGAGCGGACATCCTGCCAAAGCCCCACCTCCGTCAGGCTGCGTTCCATCCGTTCCTGCCATTCCGAGGCAGGGAATCCTGTTGCCAGTTGAAGGGGGAGCAGCATGTTTTGCCGGATGCTGGCGGGCAGGATGTTGGGCGTCTGGAAGACCATGCCCACGCGGCGGCGCAGGTCGGAGAGTGCGGCCTCTCCGGTGCGTCCGGCATAGATCGGGCGGAGTTCGCCGCCTAAACGGAGTTCGGCCTCGCCGGATGTCCGGCATCCGGGCAGGCATTCGTTCAGGCGGTTCAGGGCGCGGAGGAAGGTCGTCTTGCCCGATCCTGAGCGTCCGAGCAGGACGGTGATGCCTTCTGCCGGGATGTCCAGGGTGATGTCATGGAGGATCGTGCGTCCGTGGAAGGCGACGGAAAGCCGCCGGATACGTGCTGCCAGCGTCATGCGGAAACTCCCTCCCGCAGGGAATGGGCGTCCTTGCGGCGTTGATAGCGGGCGTGCAGCCACCATGCGGCGAGCAGAAGGCTTCCCGAAAGCAGCAGGAGCGTCAGCGAGGCTCCGAAGCCGCGTTCGAGTTCTTCCGGCGTCTGGTATTGGGCCGCCGTGTAATAGATGAAGAAGGGCAGGGCCTCGAAGCGCACGGCGAGGCCGGACGGAAGGCCCGCATTGGCGACCACGCCGGTCAGCAGGATGACCGCAGTGTCTTCGGCGGCGCGGCCCATAGCCAGCATGACGCCGCCGAGGATGCCCCGGCTGGCTTGCGGCACGAGGATATGGCGGACTGTCTGGCTGCGTGTCAGGCCGAGCGCGAACCCCGTCAGGCGCAGGGAGGCGGGCAGCCCTTCCAGCGCCGTCCGGGTTGTGACCACGAGCGAGGGCAGAACCAGCAGGGCGAGGCAGCCGCCCGCGAGCAGGATGCCGGGGCTGGCTCCGGCGATGCCGAGGCGGTGCAGGAACAGGATGAGCGTAAAGCCGAAAATCCCCATGACGATGGACGGTATGCCCGCGAGGACGTCCATGAGCACGCCGAACCTTTGTTTCATGGAAGGCGAGGCGTACTCGGCAAGATAGATGCCGCAGCCGATGCCCGGCCCGACGGCGAGGAGCATGGTCGTCACGATGAGGCAGAACGTCCCGGCGCAGGCGGGCCAGATGCCGTCCCAAACGGGCAGGGTTCCGAGCAGGGCGCGGAGCGGCGGGGTGTCTCCGAAGAGGAGGGACGGGCCGAGCGTGGGCAGGCCGCGATACAGCAGGAATCCGAGCAGGCACGCGATGGCGGAGGCGACGGCGATCCCCGAAATGAAGGACAGCGGGCGGAGTGCGGAAGGCGCGTGCCGTCTCCAGAGGGCGGGCAGTCCGGGAAGCTGTTCGCCGGATTCGGATGCCAGCTTGCGCAGCGCAAGGCTGACGCAGGCGCTGGTGAGGAGGAGCAGCCCGCCCGCCACAAACAGGGAATTATATGCCGGGCCGCCCACTTCGGTGGCCGTGACGAGCCCCATGTGCGCGGTCAGCGTCCGCAGGCTGCCGAACAGGGATTCCGGCACATGCGGGGCGTTGCCCGTGAGCATCAGCGGGATCAGCGTATCGCCCACGGCGCGCCCGAAACCGAGGATGGCCGCCGTAAGCAGCCAGCGCCGGGAGGCGGGGAGCACGAGGCAGGCCAGCGTTTGGGAGCGCGTAAAGCCGAGGGCCGCGGCGGTGATGCGGACGTCCTTTTCCTTCGTCCGCATGGCTGAATCCATGACCAGAACCATCGTTGGGAGGATGAGCAGGGCGAGCATCAGGGCTGCGGAGAGCCAGCAGAGGCCGGAACCTTTCCCCGCGGCCTCGCGGACGATGGGGACAAGCAGGAAGACGGCGGCGAAGCCGTAAACCACAGTGGGGATCGTGGTCATGAACCGGATGATGCCCGCGACGGTGCTGCCGAAGAGGTGGTTTTTCCCGCCGTCCTGTATGGTGCAGGCCACGCCGACCGCGAGAGGCCAGCTCAGGAGCAGGGCGGAGACGGACAGCAGGAGCGAGCCCACGATCATGGGCAGGATGCCGAATTCATGGGTATCCGGGCGCCAGACCCAGTTGAATATCTGGCCCCCCTGTGCGCTGAACACGACGGGCAGTGCGAAGCAGGCGATAAGGGCGAAGACGGCGCACACGGACGCCCCGGCCAGCCATGCCGCCAACAGGGGGAGCCCGCCGCGTTCCGTGAGTGAAGTGTCCATCAAGCTGTCCGTGTTGAGGTGTATGGAAAGGCTGCTGGGGAAAGGGAGGGGCTTTGAGAGGAGGGGCTCTTTTCCCTCCCCAAACGGCCGGCACTGCCCGCGCCCACCCCTCCCCCTAGACGTCCGTTATCGATCCCTGATGCCGTTTTTCCCTGAGGAAGCGGAAGGCGGCGTTGGCGTCCGTTTTTTTGGGGGGGAGAGGACGCCAACGCCAGTGTGCACGAGGCCGGGCACTATGGTTCATCAGGGGATGAATGCATTGTGAACATGGAAGGTGGGGAGGCAGGTGGACTCCCCATTCTTTCCGTGTTGGGGCGGGTTATTGCCTGCCGGTGGGGATGTAGCCGCTCTTTTTGATGATTTCGGTGCCTTCGGGGGTGTAGATGTAGTCGATGAAGGCTTTGGTGATGCCTTCGGGGGCGCCCTTGGTGTTCATGAACAGCAGGCGGGTCACTTTATACGTGCCGTTGGAGGCGTTTTCCTGCGAGGGGACCATCTTGTCGAAGACGAGCGCCTTCACGTTCTTATCCACATGCCCGATGCCCACGTAGCCGATGGACTGCTTGTCCTGCGCCACGGCGGTCTTCATCGCGCCGTTGGAGTTCACCACGTTGGCGGACTGCACGATGGAGCCCTTGTTCAGCGCGCGCTCCACGAACACTTCGCGGGTGCCGCTGCCGTCTTCGCGGGTGTACAGGGTGATGGGCGCGTCGGCTCCGCCGAGTTCCTTCCAGTTGGTGATCTTGCCGTTGTAGATGTCGGCGGCCTGCTGGGTGGTGATGTCGGTCACGCTGTTGGCGGGATTGACCACGAGGGCCACGCCGTCAATGGCGAAGGGGAATGTTTTCAAGCCGAATTTTTTGATTTCCTTGTCCTTCAGCGGGCGGCCCGTGTTGCCGATCTGGACGAGCCCTTCGCCCACCTGCTGTACGCCCACGCCGGAACCGCCGCCCGCCACGGTGATGCGGATGTCGGGGTTGGCGGTCATGATGCGTTTGGCGGCTTCCTTCATGACCGGGATGTGGGCGGTGCCTCCGGCAATGTCCAGAGTGCCTTTCATACCCTTAAAGGCGTCGAGGGGCGCGGCCACGGCGGTGGCGGCCAAAAGAAGCGTTGCGGCGAAAGCGGGGAGCAGGAATTTTTTCATGGGAGCCTCACAAGATACAAGTAAAGGATAGCCTGACGCATGGAGTGAGGATGCGGCAGGACGAAAGCGCACGCTCAAGGCGTGCAGCCCTAGTTGCTCGGAGACGCTTCCATACCCGGTATGGAATGCGCGTGGATGGGGGAAGGGTCCGGTGTCACCTCACCGGAGCACGCAAGGCGCTCAGGGGGGGAGGCAGTTCGCGGATGCAAGGCGAAGGCACAGACCACACGGGACAGGACGGCCCGCTATGGAAGAGAAAAGGAAGAGGCGGTCTGTGGAGGATGGAATCATGATCAAAGCATAGCCGCAAGCGGCGCTTTTGGCAACGGCATCCAACGGATTCTTTTCGGCGGGAAGGCTGATATTGAAGCCCCGCTTTTCAGGGGGGGGCTTTAATTATATAATCTATTGAAAATTGTTTAACTGTTTTAAGTATCAAAATATTTTAATAAT
>URTO01000215.1 GCA_900550745.1 uncultured Desulfovibrio sp.
CCTTGAGGAAGCGCTCGATGACGTCCAGCATGAGATAGGCTTCTTCAGCGCGGGCCACGTGGCGGCCAAGCAGCGAGAAGGCAAGGTCTTCGCCCATGTCGCGGAAGTTCTTCACGTCGAGGCCGAAATACTCCTTGAACAGCTTCTGGCCGATGGGCGAAATGGGCTTGTTGTTCACCCACATACGCGCCAACGGGCCGACTTCCATAGGCTTCCCGTTGTACAGGGGGGCCTTCACGAAGCTGTACGCGCCCTTCTTGTCCACTTCGAGGACGTTTTCACCCTTGGTAAAGGGCTTGCCGGAGGTGGAGTCCGCGAACCACGAATACTTGACGTCTTCGGTGACCTTCTTCACGTCGAAGGGCATGTCCTTGCCGTCCTGATAGGCCCCGGCCTTGAACACGAATTCCTTGCCCTCGTCGTCCAACGGGAACACGCCCACGCACAGCGCGTTGCGGTATCCCTGCCCGAACGTCCCAAGATCCTTGTACTGGCTGCCGACGAGGTACACCACGGGGAGGTACTTTTCCTCGACGAACTTGCGAACCTTCTTGAAGCGGGCCGCGTATTCGACGAGCTTTTCCTTCGTGGGGATTTCAGAAGCGCCACCGGCGAGGATGCCGTGCACATGGGGCATACGGCCGCCGAAAAGCGCGACCATCTCATGGCACACGGCGCGCACTTCCAACGCTTCGACGTACTGGTCGACGCCCACGGCGTTGATGGCCGGGGGAAGGCGCAGATCCGGCTTGGCGTAGCGAGGCATGAACGGGGCGGTGTCCGGCCCCTGAATGAAATCCTGCCCCGCCAGATGGTAAAAATGCAGGATGTGCGACTGGAGGTAGTTCGCGCCGAGGATCAGGTTGCGGGTGGCGCGGCCGTTGCTCGGAACCGCGGTGCCGCTGGCCTTTTCCAGCGCGATGCTGGCGGCGGTGGCGTGGGCGGTGGGGCATACGCCGCAGATGCGCTGCACGATCTGCGCGGCGTCGCGCGGATGTCGCCCGCGCAGGATGGATTCAAAACCACGGTACATACCGCCGGTCAGCTTCGCATCGACGACCTTGCCGTTTTCAACCACGACCTCGGCCTTGAGATGGCCTTCGATGCGGGTCACCGGATCAATGGCAATCGTGGTTTTCTTCTGGGTAACTTCTGCCATAAAGTGGCTCCTCAAAAGCGACTGGAACGGGAAAGCCCGTTCAGAGTGTCAGATAAGCGCAACCCCGGAGGATTGCCGCCTCCCGGCCGGAAAACGGCCTAGTTGACGTAGAAGGGGGACTGCCCGTCGGGGAAGGTCGGGGAGGTACAGCCGATGCACGTTGCGTTGTTGACGCACCAGTTGACCCCGTTGTTCCATTTGCGCTCGAAGGAGTCGCAGGCGCTCCGGGGCCCCTTGCAGCCCATGCTGAAGCGGCAGCCGTCCTTGTCGCTCATGGTCTTGACCATGTGCCCGGCTTCAAAGGCGCTCAGATGGGGGCAGTTCATATGCACGTTCTTGTAGAACGCCTTCGGGCGGCCGTTGGCGTCGAGCCCCTGCTTGACCAGCAGGCCGAGCGTGTTGGTGGCAAGCGCCTGAAGGCCGAGGCCGATGGTGCCCACGATCCAGTCGGGATGCGGCGGGCAGCCGGGGATGTTGATGACGGGGGCGGGGATGCCTTCCTTCTTGAGGAACGCGGCAACGCCCATAGCGCCGGTCTCGTTGCCCTTCCCGGCGGGGATGCCGCCGTAGGCCGCGCAGGTGCCCACGGCGAGCACGGCGGCGGCGTTGGCGGCCAGCACCTTGGTCACTTCGGTCATGGTCACTTCATGGTGGCCGGCTTCCGCCACCACGCAGCACTTGCCGTCATGCGCCACGGGCACGGCACCCTCAACGGCGAAAATGAACTTGCCCTTGAACTTCTCGGCGACGCGCATCATGTGCTCATACGCGCCCTCGCCTTCAGCGGCCATGACGGTGGGATGGAATTCAAGGCTGATGATTTTGAGCAGCACGTCGGCGATGCTCGGATGCGTGCTGTTCAGCAACGTGACCGAGCAGCCCGTGCATCCCTGCCCCTGAACCCAGAAAACGGGAGGACGTTCGCCGGTAAGCGTCTGGGCAAAGGCCTCATGGATGGCGGGGTGAAACATTTGGGAAACCCCGAACCCGGCCACCGTGCCCGAACACAGTTTGACGAAATCTCGTCTGGAAAGAGCCATTCCTGCCTCCTTGATAAAGGCATGTTGATACGATGGATAGCGAGGAATGCTGCACAACGCGCGCTCTGAGGACGGACAGAATGCGGCCTACAGCAAAAGATTATAATCGTATTATACAGAGGCCGGAATTGTGTCAATCAAAACAGGGTGAAACGTGCCACTTATCATTTTTTAGTAACACCCTTGATGCTGCAACCATGCAACATCACCAACAATGTGCGTTTTAGGACAAGCCCATCAGACCGTATGGCCCAAGAAACGCAGGCTGCCGCACTGCCGATGCAGACCGGTGTCCGCCGCATCCCGCCACACGGCTCAGCGCCTACGGATTTTTCCCATCCCGTGCCGCCCGCCCAAGGCTGCGGGGGGCCCTGCGTTCCGTGAACTGCTTCCGGCTGGCCGCAAAAATCAAGCTCGCCACGACCAGCGTACACATTTCCGCCAACGGTATGGCTACGTAAATGCCCGCATTGCCGAACAGCCCCGGCAACAGCCACAGGAAGCCCACCGGGAAAAGCAGGCTGCGCATGAGGGCCACCGCAGCGGACGCCGCAGCCATATGCAGCGCCGTGAAGAAGCTCGCCAAAGCCATGTTCAGGCCGCTGAACAAGAAAGCCAGCTTGAACCAGTCGATGAACTCCAGCGTCACCGCCACAACCTTTTCCTCATCGGGCAGGAAGATCTTCAACAGCACTTCCGGGTACAGGGCGAACACGCCGTACAGCATGAGCCCGATGCCGAAGACCATACTCAAGGCCAGCCCAAGGAACCGGCGGGCGCGGGCGAAGTTCCGGGCCCCGAAATTGGCGCTTACCAACGGGGACAGGGAATCGCTGATGGCGTAGGCCACGGAGGCCCCAAACCATGCGGCGTAATTGATGATGGTAAACGCCGCCACGCCATAGGAACCGATCCGGGCAAGCAGGATCCAGTTGATGAACAGGATCACCAAACCAATCGACGCCTCATTGATCAGTTCGGAAACGCCGTTCCAGCAGGCCAGCCCGACTTCCTTCCACGCGCCAATCGTGCGGGTAAAACGGCATCTCGCCTCAGGAGTGAAAAAGTGCAGGTACAAAAGCCCCGTCGTGACGGTATAGGCGATGCCGGTGGCGTAGGCCGCACCCTCAACGCCCATGCCAAGCATGGAAATGAATACGGCGTCCAGAATGATGTTGATGAGGGCGCTCAGCATAAGCCCGGCGGAAGCCAGGGCGGGTTTCCCGTTCACGCGGACGAAATACGAGAGCGCAAGCCCGCAAGGGATCATCGGCCCGAAAAACAAGAGGCCGCGCAGGTAGGCTTCGGCGGGCCCCCTCAGCTCTTCGTCCGCCCCAAGAAAATCCACCAGCCCGCCGCTGAACAGCAGCATGCCCACCGATGCGGCGGCGCCGATGAACAGCAGGAAAAGCATCGTCTTCGTGAAAATCGCGGAAGCCGCTTCCGGCCTCTTCTCGCCAAGATACTTCCCGGCCCGAACCGCCCCGCCCGACGCAAGCATGATGCCCACCCCGAAAAACAGGGAAAACATCGGCATGACAAGGTTGAGGGCCGCCAATGGCATCGCCCCGACATAGCGGCCCACGAAAAAGCCGTCCACTATCGCCGCCGAAGACTGGAGCAGCATGGCCAACGTCCACGGGATGCAGTAACGCAAAAAAGTCCGCACCAGAGGGCCGTGGAGCATGAGATCCAATCCGTGCATAACTTTCCTTCAAACAAAAAAGATTGCGGCGTATGAACTGCGGAAGCCCTCTCAGGGAAAGACGCCCTCCCCTCCAAGAAGCCCCGGCAACAGGGCACAGGATGACAAAAGCCCGTCCCACTGATCCGTATGGAAGAGGGATACGGCGCTTGCCGGGCATCCCTGCCCATACAAAGGCGGCAGCCCCTTTCAAAAACGCCTATCCGCTCACTCCGACCGTGCTCACCTAGGCCGTGTCGTCAGTTTTACATAGAACCATTTGAAAATATTAAAACAATCTGTTGAGACCCGATAAACAATTTAAATGATTTCAATAGATTATATCAAATGAACGACACAACCTGACAAAAGATCACGCTCTTTTCCGAATACGCCATTTGTTGCGGGGTGGAAACCGGGCTATGCCATGAAAACAGCATGGCACACCCAATTAGTACGTATAAGGATTATCTTTACACGGACTAATTGGCAAGAAAAAAGTTCCCCGGCCGATAACAGGCGCCAAGATCGGAAGAGCGTCGAGTAGGGAAAGAGGGATACGAATATGTAGATCTCGGTGG
>URTO01000216.1 GCA_900550745.1 uncultured Desulfovibrio sp.
AAAAATCATCAACCGTAAAATTGAACACAGCCAAAACAATTATATGTAATATGGTGACATAATCTAATAAATCCCCACAAAAGGGAGAAGTCCCCTCCCCTCTCCAAAGGCTTTCATGGGAATCAATGATCGGGCGGACAGCTTACTGGGCCGACGCCGGGCAGATCAGCCGCATGACGCCATCAATAATGGGACGGGCAGCTTATCGGGTATCCCGTTCGCCGTCCGTCCCCGGCGGCTCCGGGCAGGCCCTCCCAAGCGTCAGGCATCACCGGATAATGCGGGAATGGGTTCCTGCAAAAAGGGCCATCTGAACGGAACGATTGGGATTCCATATTTCCACTGAGTTCCCTGCACCCACAAAAAAACGAGCACCGCAATGCAGTGCCCGTTTTCCATTTTTTGGCGGTCTTATCAAAAAGGGATTATCCCGGCAAAGCAGGCATCCACGCCGGGAAAACTCCCGCCCCCATCGGACGCCTTGGGAGGAAAGGGAGCTGGAGAAGCGGGCACCGGATGGATTCCCCCACCTCCAGAAGGCCCCTCTCAAGAAGACTCCCCCTCTCACCTTTTACCTCTTACGCTATCCCATATTCACCATAAAAAAGTACACTATCGGCGCAAGAAGCAGCCTATATACGGCAAAAGGCCGCAGGGTGATGCGCCCCACAAGGGCGATGAACGTCTTGATGGCGAGCCAGCCGAAAATGAAGGCGAAAAACAGCCCGGCGGCGAACAGCGGGATATCATCCGCCGTGAAGAGAGGCCACGTCTTCAGGAGATCGTAACCGGTGGCCGCAAACATGATCGGCACCGCCGCCACAAACGAATACTCCGCGGCAAGGGCGCGCTTTTCACCAAGCAGCATCCCGCCCATAATCGTAGAGCCTGAGCGGGAAAAGCCCGGCCACAGCGCCATGCACTGGCAAAGGCCGATGCCGAGCGCCAGTTTGGGCGTCACTTCATCAATGCTGGAATACTTGGGCGGGCGCTTCGCACAGTAGCTTTCCACAAAAAGCATCAGCAAGCCGCCCACGGCAAGCGAAAGCGACACGCTGAAAGGGGTGAAAAGCTGCTTGATGTACGAATGGAGGAGCAGCCCCAGCACCGACGGAGGCAGCGTCGTCAGGAAAAGGAGCCAAATCCCCCTCAGCCCGGCAAAAGGCTTCGGAGCCGACATCTGCACCCGGCCGGGCAGCAGCAGCCCCATGAAACGATCCCAATACACCATCAGTACGGCGAAAATGGAACCAAGCTGGATGGCGACCTCAAATGTGCTGGCCTTCGGGCCCGTGAACCCAATCAGGTCTCCGGCAATGACCAAATGCCCCGAAGAAGAAACCGGCAGGAATTCGGTCAATCCCTGCACGGCCCCCATGATGAGGCCGGTAGAAAACCAATCCATGTATTACTCGCAGGCGTTGCACGGGGTTATGGCTCTGGCGGCGAAGGCGATGGCCTCACGGTACAGATGGGGCGGCGCGTACGGCGTGAGGACACGGGTACGGTTGGCGCCGACCACCAGCGACATGAGGATCTGCGCCGTTTCCTTCACGAGCAGCTCGCGGATGGAACCGTCTTCAATGCCCCGCCACAACTGCTGTTCCAACAGCTTGTGGATCTCGTTGAACTTTTCAAACATCAACTCGCGGTCGTCGCTCGTCTTCATGTCGCTGTAAGGGGAACAGCGCACGAGGACAAGCCAGTTGGAGTCGGGATCGATCGAAAAATCGAGATATGCCTTACAGAAATTCAACACGCTCTCGCGGCCGTTCTTGCCTTCGTCGCACGCCCGCTGCAAAACATCATGAAAGCGTTCGAGGACGTCCATCCCCGCGGCAAGGAACAGCTTTTCCTTGTTTCCATAATGATGGGTCAACAAGCCGAGGGCCACCCCCGCACGTTCCGAAATTTTCTTGAATGTGGTTTCGGTATAACCGCATTCGCCAAAAAGTTCCTTTGCGGCCTTCAGCAAGGCCTCTTTCTTCGTCATGGTCATAGATCCCCCCAAAAAACATGATCAAGAAGCGACGCTGTTTAGTTGCGCAACCAACAGACTATGCTACAGGATTCCGCTCGTCAACGGAAAAGTATACCCCGTGTGGGCGGCGTTTTTATGCCCCTCAAGCAAGAATCGCATCTTTTTTTCATACGGGAAAAAAGGATGCCGCACTCACTCCTTCCCTGAAGAAGCCGGATAAACGTGCCATACGAGCGTGCCGATGACCAGCGCCACGCCGATCCCCATCGCATACGGCCCGCGCCATCCCATACATGACCAGCCAATCCCGAAAAACAGCGGCGAGAGGCTCTGGCTAAGCCGCAGCACCGTACCGTTCATCGCCATGACGATGGCCCTGTTGCGCGTCGGTGCAAGCGCGGTCATGCGGGAGTTCAGCAAAGGGAACGTCAGCCCCTGCGCCGCCCCGCCGATGAAAATGGGCAAGGCCAGCCACCCAAGCGGGGAAACGGCGTCGGGAAGAACCAGCATGAGCGCTTGGGATGCGACGTAGCAGCACGCGGCGCTCAACATCAAACGGCGGTGCGAGTATTTCCGCCCAAGCCACGCCAGATTCATGGCAATGGCCGCCGTACCCAGCGAAGCCACGGCAAAGACGGCTCCGATATGGGAAGGGGGCGCCTTGTATAATAGGTCGGCGAGCAATGGAAAATAGGTGATGATGGGCCCGTATAGGATGCAGAAGCAGAGAAAGGTCAGCCCGAAAAGCCCGATTGCGGCAGGATGGAAAATGATGGAACGGCTGTCCCGCGCGTACTGCTTCCAGTCCATGCCGGCGTGCGGGCGCTCCAGCGGGACGCACATGGCAAGCATCCCCACCGGCAGCGCTGCCAAGGAAACCCAAAACGGCCACCTCCAGTCCATCTCACCGAGGAAGCCGCCGATGGCCGGGTACAGCGCGGTGCCGACGCTGATCGTGGCGCCGACCATGCCCATGATTTTGGGACGATCCGCCTCCTTATAGAAATCCCCTACCAACGTCCCGTACAAGATCCCCAAGGGCGCGGCCCCCAGCCCTTGTATGACCCGCCATGCCAGCAGGTTCTCGAACGAATCGGAAAAAGCGCACCCCATCCCCCCGCAGGCAAACAGCAGCAGCCCCGGCAGCAACACGGCCTTGCGCCCGAAACGGTCGGCAAGCACGCCCGCCACCGGCGTCATAAACGCGCTCGGCAGCGTGAAGCAGGAGATCAAAAGCGCCACCCCCGCGGCATCCTGATGAAAGACGGCCCCCAACTTGGGCAGGATGGGCAACGTGATCGAGACGCCCATGACCCCCATGAGGGCCATGCACAGGATAAGAACCAGCCCCGCAAGGCTGGCGGGGCGTGATTGTCCCTCTTGGGATACCTCACCGGGCAGGCCGTCCTTCGCCACATGTCCTCCTCATCGTTACGGATGTATCCTCCGAATCCGCCGCTACGGATTTGGAGCGCCGACAGGGTGCGATGCGCTTCAATCCCGCCAGCCCGACAACCTTTTTCCGAGGTTGATCTTCTGGCGGTTCCCCCAATAGCGGATAACGCGCATTGTAGGATGCAGCGTCTCCCTCCGGTTCCGCTCACGCGCTTCCTCAAGCAATGCGATCCATTTTTGCGTCAGCATATCCACATCAAAGGCTTCCGCCCGCTTCGCGCCGTGCTCAGCCATCATCCGGTATAAGCCAGGCTCCTGCCGCAGGCGATCGATGGCATCCAGCACGGCCTCGGCCGAGGCCGTTTCCAAAAAATCCAGCGGGGAGGCACGCAGTTCCCTGTAGGCCGGTTCCGGGCCAAGCATGGCGGGTACGCCCGCTTTCCATGCGTTGATCAACTTGGACGCCGGTTTGGTCGCCAGCACGACAGGCGGACAGTCCCGGACTGCCAGGACAGCATCGACATGCCGGTAATCGTGCCATTCCCCTTGAAACCTGTTGACGAAGCGGACACCCCGCTGCCTCAGGGCATCCTGAAAGGCCCCGGCCTTCACGAACTGCGGTTCATATTGATTGCTGCCGAAGTAAGCAATCGTTTCAAGGCGATCTCCCCGTGCGGGATCTCGTGGGATCAAGCCCGGCTGAGGCCAATGCGGTACCGCCAGCCGCTCCCCTGTCTCTCCCGCCACCCCATTCTGCATGACGGTCAGATCGGATAACGCTGGGCGGGGCCGATCCGCTTGTGCGACAACGGCAAAACACCGGTGAACTCCCTGTGCGGGGGTTGCGTCATCCCAATGGAAAACGCACACGGCATTGTCGACTGCTCTACAGCTTAATACGGGTTCAAAGGGGCAATCCGCAGCGCATAACCGCGCCCATGTCAGTATTATCCAGCAATCCCTTCCAGAAATGATCCGTTCCGGGCACTCGTCCGGGGCAAAGGGATGAGGATCGGAAACAAGCTCAGGCCACTTCTTGAAAAGATGCTTCTTATTGACGACAAAGTATATTTTCTCTCGTGGGCAA
>URTO01000217.1 GCA_900550745.1 uncultured Desulfovibrio sp.
CCCTCCCCTCTCCAGTTGCCTTTCACCCTTCTCCCCCCAAAGGACACCCATGCAACAGCTTTTCCTCAAAAAAAACGAAGACCGCCGCCTGCGGGCGGGGCACCTGTGGATTTTCAGCAACGAAGTGGACGTGAAGCGATCCCCGCTGACGGCGTTCGCGCCGGGCGAGGCCGCGCAGGTCTGCGCCGCCGACGGGCGCCCCATCGGGACGGCCTACGTCAACCCGGCTTCGCTCATCGCCGCGCGCATCGTCAGCCGCAAGCCCGACGAGCCGCTCGACGCATCCCTCATCAAAAAACGCCTCGAACGCGCCCTGCTGCTGCGTGAAACGCTGTTCGACGTGCCTTTCTACCGCCTGTGCCACGGCGAAGGCGACTGGCTGCCCGGCCTCGTGCTCGACCGCTACGGCGACGTGTTCAGCGCGCAGATCACCACGGCGGGCATGGAAGCCCAAAAGGATGCCCTGCTTGAAGTGATCGGGGAACTGTTCAACCCCAAAGCCGTGCTGTTCCGCAACGACGTGGGCGTGCGGACGATGGAAAACCTGCCCCTGATCGTGGAAACGGGCATGGGCACGGTGCCGGACGAAATCGAAGTGCGGGAAAGCGGCGCGGCCTTCACCGTCCCGCTGGCGGAAGGCCAGAAGACCGGCTGGTTCTACGACCAGCGCCCCAACCGGGTGGAGGCCGCCAAGTACGCCAAGGGCAAGACTGTGCTCGACGCCTTCTGCTACGCGGGCGCGTTCGGGGTCATGGCGGCCCGGAACGGCGCGGCGGGCGTGACGTTCCTCGACGCTTCAAAGCAAGCCCTCGACATGGCAGGCCGCAACCTTGCCGCCAACGCCGGATGCCCCGGCGAAACGCTGCCCGGCGACGCGCTGGACACGCTGGCGGCGCTGCGCGACGGGGGGCGGAAATTCGGCGTGGTCTGCGTCGATCCCCCGGCCTTCATCAAACGCAGGAAGGACGCCGAGCAGGGCCTCAACGCCTACCGCCGGGTCAACGATCTGGGCTTGCAACTCGTGGAAAACGGGGGCATTCTCACGAGCTGTTCCTGTTCGCACCACCTTGAGGCCGAAGCGCTGCGCCGCCTGATCGCCCAGTGTGCCGCCAAGAGGGGCCTGAACACGCAATTGCTGTATCAGGGCTTTCAGGGGCCGGATCATCCGGTGCATCCGTCCATGCCCGAAACGGCCTATCTCAAAGTCTTTATCCTGCGGGTCTGGAAAGACTGATCCGCGCCGCGAAATTTGTCCGCATGACAGGAGACATCATGTTCAACAAGCCCCGTTTGCTCACCCCCGGCCCCACGCCTCTGCCCGAACGCGTCCGCCTTGCCCTCGCGCAGGACATGATCCACCACCGGAAGCCCGGCTTCAAGAAAATCCTGCTGGAAACCGAAACCATGCTCCAGAAGCTGTTCGGCACCGAACAGCCGGTGCTCCCGCTTTCCTGCTCCGGCACCGGGGCCATGACCGCCGCCGTGCACGGCCTGTTCCTGCCCGGCGAAACCGTCGTTGTGGTGAACGGCGGCAAATTCGGCGAGCGCTGGTCCAAAATCGCCGCCGTACGCGGGCTTAAGGTCGTGGAAATCGATGTGGCATGGGGGCAGGCCGTGACGCCCGCGCAGGTCGAACAGGCGCTCCGCGAACATCCCGAAGCCAAGGGCGTGCTCATGCAGGTCTGCGAAACCTCCACCGCCGCACAGCATCCGGTGGAAGCCATCGCCCGGCTTACCCGCACGCGCGAAGTGCTCCTTGTCGCGGACGGCATCTCGGCGGTCGGCATCTCCCCCTGCCCGATGGACGCATGGGGCATCGACTGCCTCCTTACCGGCTCCCAGAAGGGCCTCATGGTCCCGCCCGGCATGGCGCTGCTGGCCCTTTCCGCGCGCGCATGGAAACGCGCCGAATCCATCCCCGCCTCCTGCTTCTATTTCAACCTCGTGGGCGAGCGCGACAACGTGCTGAAGGGGCAGGGGCTGTTCACCTCTCCGGTCAGCCTCATCGTGGGGCTGCACGAGAGCCTGTCCATGCTGTTTGAGAAAGGCGGCCTCGACGCCCTGTACCGCAAGCAGTGGGCGCTCACCTGCATGGTCCGCACCGGGGCGCAGGCGCTGGATCTGCCCCTGTTCGCGCCCACGCATTACGCTTGGGGCGTCACCAGCATCCTGCTCCCCGCCGGGGTGGACGGCGACAAGCTCCTCAAGGTCGCTGCCGACGAATGCGGCATTGTCTTCGCGGGAGGGCAAGATCATTATAAGGGCCGCATGGTCCGCTTCGGGCACATGGGCTGGGTGGATTGGGCGGACGCGCTGGCGGGATTGCACGCGCTGGCCTACGGTTTGCGGGCTTCCGGCGGCTTCAGCGCGTCGCGCGATTATCTGGAAACGGCACTTTCCGCGTATCATCGCGCCCTTGACGTTGAGCCGGGACGAGTTATTCCTGATGTAAGAAGTTGAACAGGCCCCCTGCCGGGCCCCTCATAGACACTCGTTCCACGGAGACGCCATGAATACTGCTTCCCCTGAAGGCCATAAGGCCTGCAACTGCAATAAGCCCGGCTGCGACTGCTCCATGCCGCAGGTCACGTTTTCCACGTTTATCCTTTCCCTCGCCTCGTCCGCGCTGGTGCAGCTCGGCGAGGTTCCCAACCCGGAATCGGGCGCGACCGAACAGGATTTGGTCATGGCCAAGCATACCATCGACATCCTGACCATGCTCGAAGAAAAGACCAAGCAATGCCTCGACAGCGACGAAGCACGCCTTCTGGAAGGCATCCTGTACGAACTGCGTATGAAATACGTCATGAAAAAGGTGGATTAAAAGCCATGCCGCAAGAAATGATCCGGGTTGGCCTTGTCGGGGTCACCGGCTACACTGGGATGGAGCTGGCCCGTCTGCTGACCGGGCACCCGAACATGAAGCTCACCGCCGCCACCTCCCGCACCGAAGCGGGCAAACGGCTCGGCGGCCTGTACCCGTTCCTCAACGGCCTGCCGGGGGCCGACGTCATCCTTATCGAGCCTGAGCCGGAACTCATCGCCAAGGAATGCGATCTGGCCTTCCTTGCCGTCCCGCACACGGCGGCCACGGAAATGGCGGCGGCGCTCGTGGAACGCGGCCTCAAGGTGGTGGATCTTTCCGCCGACTTCCGCCTCAAGAGCGCGGAAACCTATGAGCAGTGGTACAAGGTCGAGCACAAGCGCCCCGACCTGCTCCCCGAAGCGGTATACGGCCTGCCGGAGCTCTACGCCTCGGACATCGCCAAGGCGCGCCTCGTGGCGAACCCCGGCTGTTACCCCACTTCGATCATCCTCGGCATGACCGCAGCCCTCGCCGACGGCCTTGTCGAAACCCACGGCATCGTCGCGGACTCCAAGTCCGGCGTATCCGGCGCGGGCCGTTCCGCCAAGCTCGGTTCGCTCTACTGCGAAGTGGCGGACTCCTTCAAGGCTTACGGCATCGGCACGCACCGCCACACCCCGGAAATCGAACAGGAGTTGTCCCGTCTGGCGCACGAGCCCATGACCATCTCTTTCAATCCGCACCTTGTGCCCATGAACCGCGGCATCCTGTCCACGATCTACGCACAGCTCAAGGCCCCCCTCTCGCAGGCGGACGCCCAGCGCGTGTATGAGGAAACATGGGCGGACAGCCCGTGGGTGCGCGTCCTGCCCTCCGGGCAGCTTCCCGAAACCCGCAATGTACGCGGGACGATGTTCTGTGATATGTCCGTCATCGTCGATCCCCGGACCAACCGGCTCATCGTGGTGTCCGCCATCGACAACGTCTGCCGCGGCGCGTCCGGGCAGGCCATCGCCAACGCCAACCTCATGTGCGGGCTTCCGGTCACGGCCGGGCTCATGCTCTGCGCCATGATGCCGTAAGGCCTCCGGCGGCAAGGGGCGCGGCCCCTTGACCCCCGGCAGGGCTCCGCCCTGCACCCGCCGGGGGGAATGATTCCCCCCGGACCCCCTCAGAGAAATCGAAAACGGACGGTTCCAAACCGGCTTGCGCCGATTTGGAACCGTCCGTTTTCGATTTTCCCGTTATTGCTGTACCGTATTTTTACGGCAGCATATTTTGTTTGGCTGCGTCATAAAAATGGTTAATGCTTTTTCCTTGAAGTTCCAAAGAAATAACCGACAAAATGTCTTACTTATAGGTTAGCCAATGTAAAAAATGGATAAAAAGGATGTATTTTTATCATGTGTAGAGATAAAACAACTACATACTATGACAGAGCCGTTTATTTCGCTCTGTTCTAGAGCAAATTAATTTTAAATCTTTATAACATTAAAGTTTAAGGCACGCTCATTTCGATATTTAACAATGTAAGTACATTGTGCTTATGTCTTCGCAGTGGCCGCCTGCTTCCCGTATTCGGAAGAACCGACAAAATGCCTTACTCATGGATTCAACCAATGAAAAGATGGATAAAAAGGTTG
>URTO01000218.1 GCA_900550745.1 uncultured Desulfovibrio sp.
GGTTATTGTTTTTGAGCAGTTAAGAAGACTGTGCCATAGAAAACGGTTGATGCTTTATTCCTTGAAATTCCAAAGAAATGATCAATAAAATCCCCAATCATGGAACCCACCAGCGGAAAATGGAGAAAAAGCATATGTTTTTCAGCATATTGCTGAAATAAAACAACCATATGCCATGACAGGGCCTTTCGTTTTCCCCGTGCCGGGTTCCATGATTGAGGCGTTTTGCCGGTTAGCTGTTTGGGGCTTCAAGAAACAAAGCATCAACCGTTCCCTTGTGGCACGCCCTGAAAAAAGCCCCTGCCGGAACAGGGGCCTTTTCCACCGCTATGGAGAGCAAGTTACGGGCGGCTCAGGTCAAACAACAGCGGCCGGTCTGCCTCAAGAAAAGGCAGCGTTTGGGCCTCTTCGGGCGTCACCCAGCGGAAGGCCTGCCCGTCGTTGGCGGCTGGCTCCCCGGAAAATTCGGTGATATGGAAGAAGTGGAGCCGCACCGAACGGAAATCGTAATCGTGCTCAACCGTGCGCCAGAGCTTCGGGTTACGGATGGACAAGGACAATTCCTCAGCGAGTTCGCGGGCAAGGGCCGCTTCCAGCGACTCGCCGGGTTCGACCTTTCCGCCGGGGAATTCCCAAAAACCGGCCTGCGGATGACCCTCCGGGCGCTGTGCCGCGAGAAACGAGCCGCCGCGCCACAAGATGCCGCCCACCACTTCGATCCGTGCCTTCCCTTCCATCTTCCCCCCCTTAAAAAACAAGGCTGTGCCATAGGAAACGGCTGATGCTTTATTTCCTGAAATTCCAAAGGAACAACCCATAAATGCCCCAATCAAGGAGCCCATCAGCGGAAAATCAGAGAAAAAGTATCTTCAGTATGCTACGGAAATAAAACAACCATGTGCCATGACAGAGCCAAAACAGGCGTTTCGCCGCCTGCCGTCCTTTTTTGCCCATAGGCTTTCTGTCAAAGCTTGCCGCCGGCTGAAAACGGGCCCGCCCATCCGACGGCTTTCATCCTTTTTCCTGCACCCAATGGGGGCATCCCATCGTGCGCCCTTCCGCCTGCCAAAGCCTGGGAAAAGGGCCGCTGTCCGCGCAGGCGGGTTTGGGGAAGGGAAGGGCGCTCTCCTGAAACTGCCTCCCCCTCCCCAATCCATCTCAGTTCTTCGTGAGGTACTCGGCGATCATCGCGTCGTAGCGCGAAGTCTTGGCGAACGTACGGGCGGCCATGCGCTGGCGGAAAGGCAGGGAAACGCGCATATCGTTGGCCTTGAGTTCCGCCGTGGCTTCCGCGTAGGCATCGGGATCGGACAGTACGAGGATGCTGTGGAAGTTCTTGGACGCCGCACGAAGCATACAGGGGCCCCCGATGTCGATTTCCTCAATGGCTTCGCGGGGCTTCAGCTCCTTGGCCAGGGCGCTCTCGAAATCGTAAAGGTTCACGCAGATGAGATCGAACGCCTTGATCCCCTTTTCTTTCAGGACGGCGAGGTGTTCGGGGTTGTCCTTGTCGGCGAGGATGCCGCCGTGGATATGGGGATGAAGCGTCTTCACCCGGCCGCCGAGGATTTCGGGGAAGCCGGTCACGTCGCTGACGGCGGTGACGGGCAGGCCCGCGTTTTCAAGGAATTTCAGCGTGCCGCCGGTGGAGACGAGCTCCACCCCGTTGGCATGCAGAAAGGCTGCGAATTCCGCCAGTCCGTCCTTGTGGGTGACGCTGAGCAGAGCCCGCCTGATGGGAAGAAAATCCATTCGATTTGCTCCTGATCTGGGTTGGGCGAGAAAGGGGAGAGGCCGGGAAGGGGCTCCCCCTTAGTGGTGCATGTGATCGCCTTTTTTGATACGATAAAAAGCCGTCGCCACAATGACGCAGAAATACACGAAAATAAGCGATACGCCCACAAACCCCTGCGGCGTGGAGTGCATGGCGTTGCTGACCAGCTCGTTGAACATGGCGGACTCCTTGGCTCTTCCGGCCCCGAACGCCGAAGGGGTTTTCCGGCGGACGCGGTCGGGACGTTAAAGTATTACATTGCCCGGCTTGCGATAAAAGTCAAGCGGGGGCTTTGGAGGAAGCATGGCCAAACCATTTGTAAATCCTTTTGTTTCCGGCCAGTTCCTCGAACTGCGCGTGGATGCGCTGGTGTCCGACGGGCGCGGCCTCGGACGTCACGGCGGCGTGGTCGTGCTCGTTGAGGACGCCTTGCCGGGGCAGCTTGTGCGGGCGCGGGTTTCCGCCGTGCGGAAGAGCCTTGCGGAAGCGGCGCTTGTCGAAGTGCTCGAACGCTCGCCGGACGAGCAGAGGCCGCCGTGCCCCCATGCCGGGCGGTGCGGCGGATGTTCGTGGCAATCGCTGGCGTATGCCCGCCAGCTCGCGTGGAAGGAACGCATCGTGCGCGATGCACTGGAGCGGGTGGGCAAGGTGGCGTGCCCGCCTATGCTGCCCATCCTGCCATCCCCTTCCGAGTGGGGATACCGCAACAAGATGGAGTTCGCCTTTGGGGTTTCCGAAGACGGCGGCAAGGCGCTTGGGCTGCGGGAACGCGGTTCGCGCAGCATCGTCGAAGTGACGGGGTGCCTGTTGCAGACGCCGTTGACCATGCGGGTTCTGGAAGCGGTGCGGCTGTTGTCCAATGGGGCGTTTCGCGATCTGGACGGGCGGTTCCTTGTCGTCAGGGAGCCCCATGCGGGCGGCTGTTTTGTGGAGCTGATTGCAGGGGCAGGAGGGAGCCCTGAGGCGGGGGAACGGTTCGCGGCGGCGCTGCGGACGGAACTTCCCGAAGTGACGGGTTTCGCGCTGTCGGAACGCCTGGCCTCCAGCGACGTGGCCTATGGGGAGCGGACATTGTACGCGGACGGGCGGCTTGAGGAGCGGATCGGCGATGTCCGGCTGCAAATGGGGCATAATGCCTTTTTTCAGGTGAATACGCCCGCCGCCGAACTGCTGTATGCGGAGGCTGCCCGGTTTGCCGCGCTTGAGGAACTGCCGGATCCCGTCTTGTGGGACGTGTACGGCGGCGTCGGCTCCATCGGCCTGTACATGGGGCGCAGTGCGCGGGTCGTGGGCATTGAGGAAATGCCCGGCGCGGTGCGCTGTGCCCGCAGCAACGCGAAGGCGCTGGGCAGGAAGGCGTACAGGGTGGAGCAGGGCGATGCCAAGTCCGTGCTTGGGCGTCTGGTGAGGCTCGGCCCCAAGCCGGATGTGGTGGTGGTCGATCCGCCGCGTGCCGGGGTTGATGCCAAGGTCGCGCAGCAGCTTGCCGAGGCGGCCCCGCTGCGGCTTGTATATGTTTCGTGCAATCCCGCGACGCTGGCCCGCGATATAGCCCGCCTGACCCCGGCTTTCCGCCTGAAGGCCGCCCGGCCTGTGGACTTGTTCCCACAGACGCCGCATGTGGAAACGGTGGCCCTGCTGGAACGCGCGTGATTTCAGATTGAATAATAGGGCCATGCGTTCGGTTCGGCCTCTTTGCGGTAACCGGGCGCAATCACGGCCTCACCTCCCGGTACTTTTTGTAAGGCTCTATTATTATGTGGTTGTTTCATCTCCACAGTGCGGTGAAAAGACAGCCTTTTTCTCCGGTTTTCCCCTTGGCGGGATCCACGGCCAAGGCATTTTATCGGTTAATCCTTTGGAGCTTCAAGGAAAAAAGCATCAACCATTTTCTATAACACAACCTTTTGTAATCATTGCCGCTCAATGGGAATGGCGTGCGGAGATCATTCGGAAGGGGAACGGGTTGCCGCATGATGCCCGATTCCCCTAGGCCCATTCCTTTCCGCCACGGCATTGCAGCGGGCGCGGGAGCGGGAGCGAAAGAAGGGAACCATGCTTGCGTATCTTCAGGGCCTGTCGCTTGGGCTGGCGTACGTCGCGCCTATCGGCGTGCAGAATCTTTTCGTCATCAATGCCGGCCTGTCCCTGCCGCGTGCGGCGGCCTACCGGACGGCGCTCATCGTCATCTTTTTTGATGTGACCCTTGCGCTTGCCGGTTTTTTCGGCATCGGCGCGCTGATCGAACATTCCGGGCTTATCCGAAAGGGCGTTTTGCTGGCGGGCAGCCTTGTGGTGATGTATATGGGGATCCGGCTCGTGCTGTCCCGCGAAGTTGCCAGCCCGGCGGTCAACGTGGATATCCCGCTCATGAAGACCATCGGCATGGCCTGCGTGGTGACATGGTTCAATCCGCAGGCAATCATCGACGTGTCGTTGCTGCTTGGGTCTTTCCGGGCCGCCTTGCCGCCCGATGAGTCCGGCCTGTTCCTCTGGGGGGTAGTCTGTGCGTCCTGCCTCTGGTTCCTGTCCCTGACCACCGTTTCCTCGCTTTTCAAGAACCGGTTTACGCCGCGCCTGCTGCGCATCATCAACCTTGTCTGCGGCCTGATTATCTTTTTCTACGGCGTGAAGCTTGGCTGGTCGTTCGTGGAGTTATGGCAGAG
>URTO01000219.1 GCA_900550745.1 uncultured Desulfovibrio sp.
CTGAGGCTGGTGCCGCACTTCTCGCATTGGTCGCCGTAAGCGCCTTCGGCATGGCAGTGGGGGCACTCGCCGGTGATTGCCGCGTAGAAATGATCCTGAATCGGCACCTGAAAGGTGATGAACTCACTGATGACCGTGGTCGCAAGGCTCCCGTAGAGGCTATAAAAAAAGAATTGCCGCCCGATCTGGAACCACGATACGAAAAACAGCGGAATATTGATCAGCAGGTACCAGATAGCGGGCGTGAACAGCCCCGTGGCGTACCAGCCGAGCAGGCCGGCGCCAAAAATCCCCCCGGTAAGGAATCCGTGATGCGAGGCCACGGCCTGCGCGCCGAGAGAAAAGAACACAGCGCCGACAGTCAGCACAAACAGGTTCCACAGCATGGACTGGCCAAGCTTATGTCTTTGAGGCAATGTCAGTTTCATGAATACTCCGTATGTCTTCAGGCGAGGGAGGCCGTGCTGACGAGGCGGCGCCCGGCTTCGCGGACGGACGGACAGCCTGTCAGCACCATGCTGCGCACAAGCTGGTTGTAAAAATGATCCGCCGTCAGCCTTACGCCTTCGGAACCGCCTCCCACGGCGGCGAGGCAGAAGGGGCGGCCAATCAACACGGCGTCCGCGCCGAAGGCCAACGCCTTGAGCACGTCGAGCCCGTCACGGATGCCCCCATCCATCAAAACGGCCATGCGGCCCTTGACCTGAGCGGCGATGGCGGGAAGAACCTCAATGGTTCCCGGCGTATGATCCAGGGCCCGCCCGCCGTGGTTGGAAACCACGATGCCGTCGCATCCTGCGCGCTCGGCGGCGATAGCATCCTCGACCGTCATGATGCCCTTGAGCACGAATTTCATGCCGAGCCCGTGTGAGCGATCCGCAATGGCCTTCAGTTCGGCACAAGTTTTCGGGGACACGGGCCGCCCCATGCGGGCTAGGGCAATCAGCCCCGCCGCGTCGATGTCCATGCCGAGCACACGTGTTCCTGTGGCGGCGGCCCTGCACATCTTGCGTTCCAGCTCCTCGCCTTCCCACGGCTTGATGAACGGAATCCCCCAGCCGCCTTCGGCGGCGATGGCGGCATTCCCCGCCTCGTGCAGCTCGTCCGGCGCGCCGTCGCCGACACAGCCGACAATGCCCGCCTCACGGCAGCCGGATACGATGGCCCGCGCATATTCCGCCTCGGAAAGGGCCCCGCCCATGTTGAAGGAGGTTCCCCCTATGGGTGCGGCCAGCACGGGCAGGCGCAGCTTGAAGCCGAGCACTTCCGTTTCCGTGACTGGCTCCTTGACCTCATGAATCAGGCGCATGTTCAGGCGGACGCCGGCAAGCGCGGCCACATTGTTCTTGAAAGCGCTCCCGGTTCCTATGCCGCCCATACCGGGCGTTTCTCCCGCGCAGGCGCGCCCATCGCACACGGGGCAAACACGGCAAAAGCCCTTCATGCGATCCTTGGCGTGGGCGCGGATTTCCTTAATATCCATAATAGGGGACTCCCAAATGAAATGATAGAGAGAGGTGGATACCCGAACGGGCTTCGCCTTGCAATATTGTGAAAGGTTTCCATATCGTAAAAGAAGGAAACGAAAAGGGGGAAAGCGGACGGAACAGCCTCTTTTCTGAGTACGTGAACCGACATATATCGTCAACAGGCTGAGAAATATCATTCTCCGCATGAGAGACGGCGGCCCCTTTGCCGGCTTGCCTGCGGGCCATTCTTTTTCTATGCTTCCTGTTCGCTCTCTTTTTCCCGTGTAACGGCGGCATGCCGTGCCGCTTCAAGGACGTTTCCCCATGACTCAATCCGTACATTCCCATACCGGGCCCGCCGCGCTCATCAAGCTCGCGCAGGACGTTTTGAATACTGAAATCGCCGGGCTCGCCGCCGTGCGGGACAGGCTCAGCGCCCAGACGCCGGAAAAATCCCCCCTCGTCCTTGCGCTGGGGTTGCTGGCGGCATGCACCGGGCGTGTTGTCGTGACCGGCATCGGCAAATCCGGCTTGGTCGGCCGCAAGCTCGCCGCCACGTTTTCCTCGACCGGCACCCCGGCCTTCTTCCTCCATCCAGTGGAGGGGGCCCACGGCGATCTGGGGAGCCTCCGCAAGGACGACGTCATCATTGCCATTTCCAATTCCGGCGAAACGGCGGAACTGAACGCCATCCTGCCCGCGCTGAAATCGCTCGGCACCAGCCTGATCGCCATGACGGGGAGGGAGGACTCCACCCTTGGGCGCCTTGCCGACGTGACGCTGCATTCGGGCGTCCCCCGCGAAGCCTGCCCGCACGGGCTCGCCCCTACAGCCTCGACCACTGCTGTCCTCGCCCTCGGCGATGCGCTGGCCGTTTGCCTGATGCAGCTAAAATCATTTACGGAAAAAGATTTCCTGCGCTACCATCCCGGAGGCAGTCTGGGGCAGCGCCTGAAACTCAACGTCAGAGAAGTGATGCGGACTGAAGGGCTTCCCCAGCTTTCCGAAACAAGCCTCTTGTCGGAAGCCCTGCGCCAACTGGATCAAGGCAAGCTTGGGGCCGTGCTCCTGCTCGATGGCGAACGCCGGATCAGCGGCATCCTGACCGACGGCGACGTCAGGCGGGCCGTCTGCCGCGGGACGCTCGATCCGCAGGCCCCTGTCAGCGCCGTCATGACGCCTTCCCCCCGCTGCGGAACCCTAGGGGATACGGTCGCCACGCTTCTTGAGCTCATGGAAAGCAAAGCTATCACGGTATTGCCCATCGCCGATGAGGAACGCCGCCTGCTCGGCATGGTTCACATGCACGACCTGCTTGGTCAGGGCAGCATTGCCTTTTCACAGCATTAATGCCCGCAATGGTGCTTGTTTGCTGAGGCTGCCCCATAAGAAACGGTTGACGCTTTATTTTTTGAAATTCCAAGGGAATAACCAATAAAAGGCCAAGCATGGGGCCGCCTGTGGAAATTCGGATAAAAAGTCTGTATTTTCATCATATTGTAGTGATAAAAACAACCAAAATGCTATGACGGCGCCTTTGCTGAAAAGCCGTATCCCCGACGCCGCCCACGCCCCTTCCCTTGGGGCCGAATCGTTGGCCGGATCTGGGGAACGGCTTGCACAAGGGCAGTCCGGGCTTATTTTCCTGTTGAATGCGGCACATGCGCCCGGTATGAAATACTTCAGCCCCGCCTCAGCATGAAAAAGCGGGAGGCGGCAGTGAGTCCAGCACACAGTACCGTGATACGCCGCATCACTTGGCAAAGCACAGGGGAAGAGGGCTTTTCGCGGAAAAAGCGCTTCCCCTTCTTTTTTGCAAGGGAAGGAACGCTATGGAACCGATCACACATGCCTTGAGCGGAGCCGTCATCGGCTGCGCCCTGCCGGGAAAACGCAACTGGTGGCTTCCGGCATGGGCGGCGCTGGTGGCGGCTTCGCCCGATATGGATGTCTTCTTTATCCACACCCCGCTGCAATACATTGAATACCACCGGGGGATCACCCATTCGTTCATCGGAGGCTTGGGGCTCGCTTTTCTCCTTGCCCTCATCCCCCGGCTGATGAACCGCTGGCGCGTCCCAAAAGTCCCCGACGGCTCTCCGCCGTTCAACTGGCCGCTGCCGCTGGCGTGGCTCGTGGCCTATCTGCTCATTTTGCACCATATTTTTTTGGACTGCATGAACTCGTACGGCACGCAGGTCTTTCTGCCGTTCAACGACTACAGGGTGCGTTTGAATGCGCTGTTCATCGTAGACCCGCTGCTTCTCCTGCCGTTGGCCTTTGGGATCATATTCTGGCGGAAACGGCGCGCCGTCATGATCGGCCTCCTGCTCTGGACTATTCTCTACCCGCTCGGCTCGCTGGCCACGCGTGTGGGCCTTGAGGCGCATCTTAAGGACAGCCACTACACGCCCGACGTTTTCACCCAACAGCTTCTCAGTGAGGATTTGGCTCCCGGCCAGAGTGGAAAGGGACTCTGGGATGATGTGCGCGCCGTGCATCTCGTACCCGACGCCTTCACGCCTTTCCACTGGAAACTTATTCTGGATCGCGGGGATGTTTGGGACGTGGCGGGCTATACGGTATTCACGGAGGAGCCTCAGACGTTCATTGCCTATGCCAAGCCGCCGCAGCCGCTCTGGGCCGAGCTTGCCGAAAAGGATCGCATGTTCCGGGCGTATGAACGCTTTGCCCTCTACCCCGCCCTTGAAGCTGAAATCCCGCTTGAGGGCCCACTCAAAGGGTACACGGAATATGTATTCAGCGATCTGCGCTTCGGCTCGACCATCGGCTGGGTCGACGATATTCAGGTGCGGCGGCAGGGCAAGCCCACGGCCTTCCGCATCATGGCCCGCGTAGCCCCGGATGGCGCGGTTTCCGCAGTCCGTTTCATCACCTCACTGTCCTCCACAACAGGACGGATATAATTGTTCTCTTTCGCCACATTGGCAAAAGCCAGCAGACAATC
>URTO01000220.1 GCA_900550745.1 uncultured Desulfovibrio sp.
GCGGGATCCACGGCTAAGGCATTTTTCCGGTTATCCCTTTGGAGTTTCAAGGAAAAAAGCGTCAACCATTTTCTATGGCACAGCTTTTTCAAATGGCTCTGTCATAGCATATGGTTGTTTTATTTCAGCAGGATGCTGAAAAGAGAGACTTTTTCTCCAATTTTTCCGCTGACGGACTCCATGATGGGGGAACTTTATTGGTTATGCCTTGGGAATTTTAAGAAATAAAACATCAACCGTTTCCTATGACACAGCCTTTCAAATATTCATTTTGAATTTCAGAGAGTTGAAATGCGGCTTTCATTGCAGAAGCGAATGCCCCGTCCGGGGGGGACAACAAGCCGGAAACGGAGGGGAAGCCGAGACAGCCCGCAGGGAATACGGGGGAGGGAGAGGCGTTCTCCCTCCCCTTCAGGATCATTTCCCTTTGGGAATCAAGGACAGGATGTCCTTTCTGAGCGCATCCGAGGAGAGCAGGGTCAGCTTGCCGCCGCGCAGTGCGGCGACGTGCTTCTTATAGATGCGGAGTGAGGCGTTTTGCTTGACGAGGTGCGGGGCCTTGCCGGACATTTCCTGCCCGATGCCTTTCAGCTCTTCGTCAAAAAGGGATTGCGGCACCTTCCGGGTGTTCTCCACCGTCTGCTTGTAAAACAGGAGCATGGAACGGAATTCGGCCTCCTGATTGTCGATGCCGGTTTTGGAAAGGGTGATGCCCTTGTCGAGGCTGGCAAGGACTTGCTTATACTGCTTGGCTTCGGCGGCTTTCATTTTGGGCAGGGCCGCCGTGATCTGCTTTTTCTTGTCCTCGAAGTTCTGCAGCTCCTTGCCGATGATTTCCCGCTTGATCAGGCAGTCCTTGAGCATGGTCACAAGGTAGACGGCGGAACGGATTTCGTTGGATACCGTGGATCGCTTCTGGCGTTCGAGCGAAATGTTGTTTTCACGGATCAGGTTTTGAAGCCCCTTGAGGCTGGCCTTTTCCGCATCGCTTCCGGCCCGCGCCTCAAGCTGGGCCACCAGTTCCAGCGGATCGCCGGAGGGGTTCAGCTCGGCGGACAGTTCTATCCCGGCCTTCTTCCATTCCGAGGCCAGTTCCGCGGGCCTTGCGCCGCCGGGGGTGTTGATGCCGGAAAGGGCGATGCGGAATCCGAGATCCCGCGCCTTGTTGGGCCCGTCCTTGAGGAAGGGGGCCACTTCCTCCCTCCTTCCGGGCATGACTTCATCCTGCGTGGACAGGAAGCCGCCGCCCTTGCGGATAAAGCCGCCCGTGGAGCCGTGGAGCCGCCCGCCGAGGGAAAACTGGAAGCCGTCCTGCACCATTTCGGCGGCGTTGCCAGCCATGTCGTAGAACCCCGCCGGGTTGGGCTTGCGCGAGCCGATGCGCTGGAGCGTTTCTTCCGAAGTCCCCTCACTGCCGCGGAACACGGCGTAGTCCTTGACGGCGTCGCCCGCCGGCATTTCAAAGAAATCCTCCTGGCTCAGGGACAGCGGCGAAACCTTCTGGGCGCCGCGCGCCGCGTATTCCCATTCCGCTTCCGTGGGCAGGCGGACAAAGGCGGTGTTCCTGTCGTCCCCCTGAAAGCCGGGCAGGGACTGCGGGGCGTTGGCAAGCAGCCATTCCGTATAGTTTTTGGTAAATTCCTGCGCCTCATGCCATGAAACCTCGACGACGGGGCGCGCGTCCTCAGGGCTGAGGGCGGGGAGGGCGTCCCCATCCATGCACTGCCCGCCCATGACGGCATCCCACTGGCGTTTGCTCACCTCGTATTTGCCTTCAAAATAGAACTGCATGGCGTCGGCGTCCGGGTTGGCGGCCTTGATTTTCCTCTGCCAGTCGGGAGGGAGATCCTTGAGCACGAAGGGGCCCGATATGGCGGACGCATACGGGCCGTCATAATAGCCGCGATCGTCGGAACCTCCGTCCCGGCGTCCGAAACGGGTTTCGAGATCCCAGAGCAGGCCCTTGCCGCGCACCCCCACAGCCTTGAGCACCATGCTTTGCCCGCAGGGCATGGGCAGGATCAGATCATCGGGGGCGGGGTTGGGGTTGAAGGCGTCTTCGGCCTTCACGTCGCCCCGCGCCTTGAGCGCGGCGTGCCCCGTACCGGGGGAGAGCAGGCAGGCGGCAATCAACAGGAAACACCATTTATTCATCGCGGATAACCTCGGAAGGTGAAAGGCGGCCGCACGAAAGGCTCGGCGGCAGGGCGGTCAGCAGGGACAACACAAGCACGATGCCGACAGCCCCCCCGACATGCGCCCACGACAGGCGGCAGACGGCGCCGAGTTCCGCGCCGAGGGGGAAGAGGGCGTTGATGACGCCCGCGACGGCGGCGTAGATCGCGAAGGCCAGCCCCATGCCGAGCGCGGATGTGGACAGCGCCTGTACCAGCGGGAAGCATACGATGTCCGCCCCGGAAAAGCCCATGAGCCGGATAATGCCGAGCACGCGGCGCTTGCGCCGGATGGCGGCGACGAGGTTGCTCGCCGTGGACGCGAGGAAGCCCACGCCCGCCGCGAGGCAGATCAGGCCGAACACCAGCGTTGTGGAGCGATCCAGCATTTTGACGTTTTCGATTTCTTCGGCGCGGGTATAGACGTCGATGTTCCGGGCGCCCAGAAAGTCCCGCAGCGAGGCCACGCCGTCAAGATCCGCGGCATAAAGCCGGAACGAAGGGTAGAGCCGTTCGCCGTCTCCGCGCGCCGTCCCGTCCCAGCCGCGTTCGGGCACGCCCATGCCGTCGCGGTAGGTTTCGGCGTCCTCGGCAAGCGACGGCGGCGCAAAGGCGGCCTCCTTCTGGAGCGCGGACAGCGGGAGTACGGCCTTGACGCGCAGGGGCGTTTCCGCCTGTTCCCGCGTCATGCCCCGCGCCCGCGTGACCCGCCCGGTCAGTAGGGTTCCGGCGCGCGCTCCGAGCTTGTCGGCGGCGGGCGCGGTCAGGATGATTTCGTCGTCCTTCAGGGCCGCGTTTCCGGCGAAACGCCGGGTCAAGGGATCGCCCGCACCGGAAGGGATGAGGCTGACGTTGACCGGGTTGGGGGGCAGCCCGCCTTTTTTTTCGGAGGCGGGGAGCAGGGCGATGGTCGCGGCGATGGCCCGCGTCTGGGGGACCACATAGCCCACGTCCGGGCGTTTCCGCAGCTCCTCGAAGAAGGCCTTGCCGTATTTGCCGCTGCCCACGGGAACGATTTCAAGGTTGCGGGGATCTTGGAGCAGCCGCTCCTGAAGGTTGCCGATGACGCCGTTGCGCACGCCGAACAGGATGAGCAGGGGAGCCAGCACGGTCGCCAGCGCAAGCACCGCGCACAGCGACAGGGCGCGCTCGTGCCAGTAGTCCCTCAGGGCCATGCCGCAGATGATGGAAAGACGCATGTTCACCCCCGCAGCGTGGTGTTGATGGAGCCGTCCCCGCCGTCCACATCCAGACGCAGGCAGCGGAAACCGTTTTCCTCGACCAGCCTGTGGTCGTGCGACACGACGACCAGCGCGCATTCTCCGGCCAGTTCCGTAAACAGGCGCATGACGTTCTTCGCGGTTACGGGATCCAGCGCGGCGGTGGGCTCGTCGGCAAGCACGAGATCAGGTTTCGGCAGCAACGCCCGCGCGATGGCGGCCCGCTGCCGTTCCCCGATGGACAGCTTGCCCGGCAGGGCGCCGAGCAGGTGCCCGATGCCGAGGCGTCCGGCCAGTTCCTTCAATCCGGCGTCCACGGCCTTGGCGTCCATGCCCTTGGCCCTTCCCGGCGCAACAATGTTGTCTCCGGCGCTCAGGAAAGGCAGCAGGCCGCCGGTTTGCAGCACGTAGCCGATATGCCGCAGCCGCAGGCGGGCCATACGTTCCCGCCCTCCGCGCCGCCAGAGCTCCGCCACATCTTCCGGCACATCGCCCGGTGCGCTGAACAGGAACGTTTCCGCCCCGCTTGGGGGCAATATCATGGCGAGCAAGTCCAGCGCGGTGCTTTTCCCGCACCCGGAAGGGCCGATCAGCGCGATTTTTTCACCGGCCCGGATGGTCAGGGAGTCGATGCGGAGCCGATACGTGTAGTCCCGCGCTTTCCGTTCGAGCGTGACGTTTTGCAGTTCGCAGAGATTCATAGGGGAATGCCTCCTGCGGCAAGGTGCGGGCCGCTTTGTCGGGGCTGCCGCCCCTTGGCCCTGCCGGGGGCATCATGCCCCCGGCCCCCCAGTGCCGCCGCAAGGCGTTTCTGCCGAAGCTGCGCTTCGCCCGAAACGCCTTGCGGCGAGCCCGTGGGCGTCTGCCGTTTCCTGAAAAAAACAAAAATATATTTATATATCTTCTGGCCTTGCAAGGAAATGCGAGTTTGGAAAAGCTCTTTTTTCCGAATCAAAACCGTTTCAAGGAAAGCCGTGAACAAGAATTTGATAAAAAGGAAAGCTCTGTTCTGGTTTGTGGTTGTTTCAT
>URTO01000221.1 GCA_900550745.1 uncultured Desulfovibrio sp.
CTTATTCCCTGTTTTCGGGAACAGGCCCAGTGTGTCCCCCATCCAGCGGGGCGTTGCGGGATTCCTTTCGTTTCTAAAAAAAGGGGGCCGCATTCCATACAATATTCCATACAAAAGGAGGAATCCGTAACCGTCGGCACAGGGGCTGAGGTGTCCATCATTCTAGGTCGTGTCATCATTTTGCATATAATTATTTGAAATTATTGAAACAATCTTTTTATAACTTTGAAAAAATAGTTCAGGAGCTTCAATAGATTATATCTAATTGACGACACGGCCTAGAGTGCTCATTGGCGCCAATCATCCGGTAGGGAAGCCTCCTCCGCAGCGGACTGCGGCGCGGCTCCTCACGAGGGAAGTTGTCCGGGCTGCACGGGTGATGCTTCCGGTTATGCTGGAAAGAGCCGCTGTGAGCCGGGAAAGGGGGCCTTGGAAGCCTGCGGCACCAAGCCGCATCCTTTCCCGACAGGATCGGCTTCCGCACAGGAAGCCCTCAGGCGAGCCTTTCGTTTGCCAAGGCTTCCTCTCCTCCGGGGAGGAGCTTGAGCCAAGCCTGCGCAGCGGAAGACAGGACGGCCCCGCGCCTCCAGACGAAGGCGGCGCGCCAACGGAGTTCCTCCTCATCAAGAAGGGCGATGTGGATGTTGGGGAGTTCCCGCCGTTCGAGCTCAAGGCGGGGGAGGAGGGCGACGCCGATGCCCGTCGCCACGAGGGTCATGATGAAATCAAGCTGGCCGCTGCGCAGGCACTCGTTGAGCTTCAGCCCGCGCTGGCGGCAGACGGCCTCGATGCGGTCGTTGAGCAGGAAGCCCTGCTCGAAGCCGATGAAGGCGTTGTCGGCCAGCTCATCCATTTTGAGGCGTTTGCGATCCGCGAGGGGATGATCCGGGGGCATGATGACCATGAGCGGTTCGTCCCGGATCTGGAGCCACGAAAAATTCGGCGGGACGGGGAGGAGGGTGACGGCAATATCGAGATCGCCTGAAAGCACCATCGGTTCCAGCGAGGCGCAGCCCTGTTCCTGAAGCGAGATGTTGATGCCGGGGTAGAGCTGCCGGTATTTGGAAAGCAGATCCGCGAACAGGATGCCGCTGGCGACCGGGGGGAAGCCGATGCGGAGCACGCCTTTTTCGAGTTTGTGCAGGGCGGCGACGTCGGCTTCGAGTGCCTCAAATTCCTGAAGGATGTTGAGGGCCCGCCGGTAGACGATTTCCCCCTCGACGGTCAGCCTGACGCCGTTGCTGGCCCGCTCGAAGATGCGGACGCCAAGGCGATCCTCCACGGCTTGGACGGCTTTGCTCACCGTGGGCTGTACCGCGTGCACAGTCTGGGCGGCACGGGAAAAGCCTCCCTGCCGGGCCACTTCCACCAGTATTTGCAACGTGCGGATATTCAGCATCTATTCTTTCCGTGCATAGTGTTGATGAGCGTTTTTCATTTCACAGGAAAAACCTTTTGGCCTAATATCATGCTTCATGGGTTTCCGGCATTCCAATCCATTCTTTTTTATGGGATTTTGCTGCACGCCTTCCTTGTGGCCCGGCGTCCGGCAAGCGGGTTTTGTGCGCCTGCGGACGCATGGGGAAGCTTTCCCATGCTGGCCGCCCAACAGCGTTTTCATGTCCGGCACCGAGACAAATCCGGCGAAGCCCCGCATGGGGTTGTAGCCGGATCGGAGTACATCGGGCTCCCTGCTTTTCAGGGATTCCTTTACCTTGGGCGGCCATGCCGCCCTTTTGCTTTTGGGGCCGGGCGGAAAGGCGTCCATGCGGCCTCGCCCGCGTGCCGCAACTGCTCCCTATTCCTTTCCTTCATGGCATTCTTTCCAGCGTTGCGTGAGCAGGCTGGCGATTTCCGCCTGCGCTTGCGGGGCGCGCATGCCGTGCATGGCGAAGACGCCCCACGGGAGCGACGCGCAGTCTCCAGCCGCCGCGTCTGCGATCTTCCGCATCAGCCCATCCCGGACACCGTCGTCCCGGATAAGCACGGCTGCGGTGCATGAAGCGTCGAACCGTTTGTTTTCAGCGGTAGTTAGGACGATTTCCCCAAGCCGCCCGTCCTTATCCGCCTGCGTGGAAAACCCGCTTGCGGCGGAGGCGATGCGCGCTTTCCATGATCGCCCTTCGGTGTCGGACTCCAGATCAATCCTGATGCCCTTGGCTTTTTGCAGCAATGCTCCGGGGATGGCGGGCGGCTCCTGCGCCTGTGGCCGGAACAGTGCCGCCACGGCGACGATGGAGATGATAACCCCGCAAAACAGTAATGGTATTTTCCAGCCTGTGGCCCGGTTGTCGGTCACGTCGTCTTCCTCGCATGGGTCGTCCGGGGTGGGGGCCTGAAAGCCAACCCACGCCTTTTGATGGTTTTTTGCCCCCTTTCACCTTTGTGGGCAAGCGGATGCGAAAACGTTTTACTCCATGAAAAGGGTGGTAATCAAGCAGGATAAAATAATTATTCCATTTTGGAATGATATTGATGGAAAATATTCATTTCTCGAACGCCCCCCGTTCAGCGTAGAAAACAACACGTCAACAGGAGCCGCACGCCCCACAACAGCCGGGCATTGCAGGAAAATGCCGTCAATCAGGCATGGGGGCGCGCTCCGTAAGCCTTACAGGGGGAACATATGCCTTGGGTTCAACAGTACGCGCCGGTGGGCGGCGTGGTCGCTTCGGCATGCCTCGCGGCGATTCCGCTCATCATCCTTTTTTACATGCTGGCCGTCAGGAAGGCCAAAGGCCACGTCGCGGCGGCGGCAGGCCTCATCGGTGCGTTGATCGTCGCGGTGGCGGTGTGGGATATGCCGGTTTCCTTGGCGATCAGTTCCACGCTCAACGGCGCCGCCTTCGGGCTGTTCCCCATCGTCTGGATCGTGATCACGGCGGTGTGGGTGTACAACATGACCGTGGAGTCCGGCGAATTCGAGATCATCAAGGACTCGCTGGCCCGGCTTACCGATGACCGCCGCCTGCAGGCGCTGTTCATCGCCTATGCCTTCAGCTGCTTCATCGAAGGGACGGCGGGCTTCGGCACGCCGGTGGCCATTGCCGCCGCCATGCTGGTGGGGCTCGGCTTCACCCCGCTGTGGGGCGCGGGCATCGCGCTCATCGCCAATACCGCACCCGTCGCCTTCGGCGCCATCGGCGTGCCGCTCATCGTGGCGGCCTCCGTATCCGGCCTTGATCAGATGACCGTGAGCGCCATCGCGGGCCGCCAGCTCCCCATCCTCGCCCTCATCGTGCCCCTCTGGGTCTGTGTGACCATGTGCGGCTTCAAGCGCAGCATGGAAGTGCTGCCCGCCATCATCGTGGGCGGCGTGTGCTTCGCTGGGGCGCAGTTCCTGCTCGCCAACTACCACGGCCCGACCCTGCCCGACATCGGCTCGGCCATCGCCACCATCGTGGGCCTCGTGCTGCTGCTCAAGGTCTGGAAGCCTTCGCGCACGTTCCGGTTCGAGGGCGAGCCCGAATCCAACCTCAGCGGATCCGGCTATCCCGCTTCGGTGGTGCTCCGTGCGTGGGGCCCCTACATCGTGCTGGCGGTCTTCGTGTTCTTCTGGGGCCTGCCGCAGTTCAAGAACATTCTGAACGCCGTCCCCGGCGCGAACCTGAGCTTCGGCTGGCCCGGCCTGCACGGCGAAGTGATGAAGACCGCGCCCATCGTGGCGCAGGATGCCGTTTACGGCGCGACGTTCGCGTTTAACTGGCTGTCCGCCGGCGGCACCGCCATCCTGCTTTCCGGCCTCGTCTCCGTGCCCATGATGCCGAACTACGGTTTCGGCAAGGCCATCGCCTGCTTCATGCGCACGCTGCGCCAGCTGACCTTCCCGATCGTGACCATCGCCATGATCCTCGGCCTCGCCTACCTGATGAACTATTCCGGCATGAGCTCCACGCTTGGCCTCGCCTTCACGCACACGGGCGGCCTGTTCCCGTTCTTCTCGCCGTTGCTCGGCTGGCTCGGCGTGTTCCTGACCGGTTCGGACACCTCTTCGTGCGCCCTGTTCGGCGGCATGCAGAAGGATACCGCCACTGCGGTGGGCATGTCCCCCGAACTTGCCGTAGCCGCCAACGCTTCCGGCGGCGTCACCGCGAAGATGATTTCGCCGCAGTCCCTGTCCGTCGCCACGGCCGCGACCAACATGGTCGGGCAGGAAGGCAACCTGTTCCGCTTCACCATCGGGCACAGCATCGCCATGACCCTCGTGCTCTGCGTGCTCACCTACCTTCAGGCTGGGCCTTTGAGCTTCATGCTGCCGTAGCTGGGGTGGAAGAATGTAACCTTGGGAGGGGTGAGGAAAGGGGCGTCTGGGCGTCGCCATCGGCCAGCCCGGCGGTTCGTCCGACGGAACGGTTCCCTTGGGGCCGCCGCTTGGGCCGCCCCTCCCCCTCTTCCTCCCCCCCCAAAAAAACACC
>URTO01000222.1 GCA_900550745.1 uncultured Desulfovibrio sp.
GCAATGAACAGGAGCGAGCACAGCACACAGGAACAGGCCGCGATGAGCATGTACTTGGCGTAGTCGATCCCCACGCCGGACATGGTCTCGTAGGCGCTGAACACGGTGAGGGCGGCCTGCTTGAAGGGGATCAGGGACATGCCCACCTGCGACGCGAAGACGATGCCGAACACCATCATGGTCGGATAGCCGTCCCCCTTCTTGTAGCCGCACACGTCACAGATCCCGTACAGGATGCTCCAGCCGATGATGGCGGCGGGCGAAGCGCTGGTCAATCCGCCGAGGATGAACATGGAGGCCAAAAACGTAAAGGTGAATACCCACGGCCTGCCCGCAACGAACTTCCGGGTGATGAACCACAAGGAGATGAAGCGCGACAGGCCGTAATGGTTGATGGTCGCACAGAACACGAAGATGAAGAACATCATCACAACAATGGGATCGCCGAAGCTGCGGTTGAGCAGCGCTACGGGCTTCATGCCGCCCACCAGCATGAGCGCAAGCAATCCGGCCATGCTCGGCCAGACGATGTCGATAAAGATCCAGCCGTACAGCAGGCCGAGGAAAATCCCGATCAGCCGCATGCCGAGCGCCGTCAACGGCTCGACAGGCGGCAGTTGACCAAAGCCGAACATGATCAACAGGCAAAGAAAAGAATGCACATAATACATGGCATCGCCTCTTGCCGTCATCTGAGCATTCGCGGACATGGCGTCATCCTTCTTTCGATTCGGTTACATTCGATTCTGAAGAAACGGAGGCGGGGAACCTCTCGGCATACCGGGTTCCTCATGGGGAGGGGGCATCATCCCCGCTCGCCACGATTCCCCGGCACGCCTCAGCATTTCCCGTAGGGCAGGGGCTTCCCCACAAGGAAAGCCCCGTGCCCTCACACCTGCATCCGCAACGGGAACGAGAAGCCGATGGCCCCGCAGGGGCAGCTGGTACGGCAGTTGGCGCAATGCCAGCATTCGTCGCCAAAGGCCACTTCCGGGCGATCCCGATCCTCAAGATGCTTCAGCTCAAGCACATAGCCGGGGCAATCGTCCACGCAGGTCCCGCACCCCTTGCAGTGCCCGCAGTGCATACAGCGCGCGGCTTCGGCCTGCGCCTGTTCCGGCGTGTAGCCTTCGTTGATCTCCCGGAAGGACAGCCCTTCCCGGATGCCCTGACGCTGCGGCTCGGCCCGCCCGTACTGCGCCACCCCGTAGATTTCCTCAAAGGGCACCACATAAGGGGGCTGGGCCCCGGCGAGACGGTCGCGCGCCTCGATCCGGCCTTCTTCATTGATGACGTAGACTCTGGAATTTTCCCCGGTCAGGTAGGCATGGACGCCGAAAGCGGCCCTGCGCCCCGCTCCGACGGCCCCGGCAATGGACGACGGCCCCGAAGCCACATCGCCCGCGGCAAATACGCCCTCAAGCGACGTCTTCTGGGCGGCGTCCGCAACGATCCACTGGCGCGGGGTACACTCAGGTACTTCATCCCCGAAGAAGCTGAGATCCGTCTTCATGCCCACGGCGAAAATCACGGTGTCGCAGGCAAGGGAATGTTCCCCGCCGGGAACCGGGATAAGCGACAAGCGTCCCTGTTCGTCGAAACGGCATTCCTGCACGTCGAAATAGTCCACGCCGGAGACGCGGTCGCCGTCCATGCGGACGCCGGACATCGTACAGCTATTATGGATATGGACACCTTCGCGGCGGGCCTGTTCCAGATCCTCTTCCGGGGCGCGCATGGCGCCTTCCGCCTCAAGGCACAGCACATGCACATCGGCCGCGCCGAGGCGCCGGGCCGTGAACGCACAGTCGAAGGCCACCCCGCCGCCGCCCATGATCACGACCGTCCTGCCCACGTCGGGACGCTGGCCGAGCGCGGCCTTGCGCAGAAATTCCACCGCCTTGAGGCCGCATTCCGCGTTGGGTATGGGCAAGGCGTTCTCTTTGGGCGTGCCGGTGGCGACGACAACGGCGTCCGAGGAAGCACGCAGTTCCGCGAAAGAAATGTCCTTGCCCACGGTGACGTTGACACAGGCGCGGACGCCCGTTTCCAGTACCCAGCCGATCTCGCGGTCCACCACGTCGCGGGGCAGGCGGAAATCCGGGACGGCGTAACGGGGAATCCCCCCAAGCACGGGGCCGGATTCGTACACGGTCACCTCATGCCCAAGCAGGGACAGAAAATAGGCCGCCGTCATCCCGGCGGGCCCGCCGCCCACCACGGCGACGCGCTTGCCCGTTTCCGGCGCACGGGTGAAAGGTGCGATGCCCTTGGGCGCGTGATCGTAGACGGCGCGTTCCAGCGCCCGCGTGTTCACGCAGCCCTCCAGACGATCCCGGTTGCACTTCGCCTGACAGAAGTGGGGGCACACCCGCCCGGTCACGCCGGGGAACGGGTTTTTGGCGCGCAGGTAGCGCAGCGCTTCACCAAAACGTCCCTTTTCCACAAGGGACTGCATCTTCTGGATCGGGTTTCCCGCAGGACAGGACGCCTCGCACGGCGAGGTGCGGAACTGATCCTTAAGGCTGTCGCCCATGACGATGGGCTGTTCGATTTCTCGGCTATATCTCGGGGGCATAGAAAACTCCTTGGCGCTCAGGGCGCATTCGACGACATCCGCGCATCGGCCTCCCCTCCGGGAGGAAACGCGCCATGAACCTTACAGAAGCGGGGCCTTGCCCCACTGATAGACCGGGCCATTCTCGCCGCGCGTCAGCAGGAGCGGCTTCGCCATATCGGGGTTGAGATCGGGGTAGTCGGTCAGGCGGTAGACGCAGCGCCCAGACTCCTTGCGCTCCATAGTGGCCTGAATAGCCAGCTCGCATACGGTGAGCACATCCTTCGCCTCGTGGCAGCGCATGAGATCGCGCAGCGTATCGGCGTGCAGGCGGGAAGCCTGATCGGACAGGAAACGGATCTTCTCCAGCGCGCGGGCCATGCCGGTCATGGAGCGGCGGAATCCCATGTAATAATTCATGACGTTGCGGGCGGCCTCTTCCAGTTCCTTATAGGAAAGCGCCTCGTCGTTTCCGAGCGGCGCAAAAATTTCGTCACGCACGCGGGCGGCCAGAGCCTCATCCACCTTGCCAGCCGCGGACATGCCGGACGCCTTCAAGGCAGCCTGCCTGCCCGCCTCGAACCCGCCGCACATCGCGCCGGAACAGTAGAGGAAGATGCTGCCGCAGAACAGGCCGGGCACGGAGGTTTCAAACTGGTCGTTCACCGCGATGGTGCCGCCGAAAATCAGCTCGCCGATTTCCACTTCGAGGAGCTTGTGCTGGAAATCGGTGCCGGTGCATTCCGCCCAGTCGCCGAACGTGGCCTTGTCGCCGGGCATCAGGATGTCCTGCAGCTCGCGAACCACGGCTTCGTCCACATGCCGCATATCCATATAGAAAGGCGGGCCGGACCCTTCGAGCTGCTCTTGGAAAGTGCCCTGAATCTGGTTGTTGCGCACGCCGTTTTCCCACATGGGATCGTACTTGCCCATGAACCTCTCGCCGAGGGCGTTGATCTCGTGGGCGCCGGAGCTGTTGATCCCGTTCATGCCCGGACAGCCGTAGCCCTTGGGCAGCATGGTCGCGCGCTGGTAGGTATCCAGCTCCGTCACGGCGGCCCCGGCGTCGTAGCCGAGCACCACGCCCGCGCTGGTGTTGTAGGGATACATCCACACGTTGTACGGGTTGTGCGTGGAGTTGTCGGTGCCGCGCGTGGCGGAACGGCCCTGCGCCGAAACGACCGTCTTCGCGCGGATAATGTAGAATTCGCCGGTGCTCACGTTCCAGCCGAGCGCGCCGCAGGCCTTGCCGCCGTCCGTGAGGATCTTGACCGCCATCACGCGGTCGAGCACATCCGCCCCGCTCTCCCGGACGATCCGCGCCATCACGCGCTTGATGGTCATGCCGTTGGCGATGTGCACCCACCACGTCCCCGGCTGCCCAAAGCCCTGCGTGCGGAGGTAGCGGCCGTCCGGCGTCCTGCCGAATTTGACGCCCGCCGCCTCCAGCTTTTCAAGCATGGGCCTCATGTGGGCGTACCAGCCGTTGCGCAGCATGGCGGGGGTCCAGCCGTTCAAAGGCTTGGCGTAAAACTTGATCAAATCCTCGGCGGCATCGTGCGCGACGCCTTCCTCATCGAGGATCGCCATATAGTGGTCATTCCCGCCGCCGATGCAGCCGGAGCTTTCCAACTTGCCCTTGTCCATGAGGAGGACGCGCAACCCCTGCTCGCGCGCGCCGAGAGCCGCGCCGCAGCCGGACGCGCCGGAGCCGATGACGAGCACGTCCGTTTCGATGAGCGTACCGAGAGGATGAGTTGAGGTATTCATGGTTCCTTCCTGTTGTGAGGTTCGCTACGGGGGCGGGCCGCGCCGAGGATCGGCGGCATCCCACGCCCCCTCTTGTGAAAAAAAC
>URTO01000223.1 GCA_900550745.1 uncultured Desulfovibrio sp.
GGGCGTGTCCGAGTTCAAAACCAACCTTATCGCCATGATAACGCAAGTGGGCTATGCTATCGGTTTGCTGTTCATCGCGCCGCTTGCAATTTCGGCATCGTCATATCCTTTAGGTTTCGGTTATGCCTTTTCAGGAAACTCCCCCTCCATTGAGGTGAGATTTTCTGTTTGTACGTCTTCTTTGTCCAAAAGGCTACGCCCCGCACGCACCCTCGCCGCACATTTTCATTTGAAACATCCCCGATCCGGGCTACAGCCAAAAGGACATTACGCTTAGAGGAGAACGCCATGCCCAATCATGCGGCCTTCAGTTGGAAGTTTCACAGGATCGGCGGCCTGGATCAGGTGACCTTGCGGACGCCTGAAGAATTGCTGCACCTCGACGAGCTTGACCCCAAACTCTGGGTCGCGCTCAGTTGCCCCATCGACAAGCTCCAGTTTGACGCCCGGACGCTGGAACTGCTTGACGCCGACAAAGACGGACGCATCCGCATTCAGGAAGTCCTTGGCGCCGTACGCTGGACTGTAGCCCGTCTCAGCGATCCCGCGCTGCTGGCCGAAAGCCGTCCGGGGTTGGCCCTTGAGGAAATCAGGCAGGATACGGATGAAGGCCGCCTGTTGTATGCAGCCGCAAGCCGTATCCTCACGCAAAACGGAAAAGAGGGGCCCCTCACACAGGAAGATGTGATGGGAGCCATTGACGCGGCGACACAGACGGCCTTCAACGGCGACGGGGTGATGACGCCGCACCCTTCCTTCGCTCCCGATATGAACCGCTTCATCGAAGACATCATCACAACCACGGGCGGAGCGACCGACGTTGGAGGCCAGCAAGGCGCCACGCTTGAACTGGCCCAAACATTTATGCGCAACATACAGGATTACAAGGTATGGTTCGACGAACTTGCGGCCTATGCGGACACTTTTCCGCTTGGTTCCGGTACGGACGCGGCCTTCCGGGTTTTACAGTCCGTCCAATCCAAAATCGATGACTACTTCACGCGCTGTCAACTTGTCGCCTTTGACGTTCGGGCCTCGGATGCGCTCAATGCCCCGGAAACGGTTTTCGCCCAGCTTGTCGATCACGACCTCAATACGAATGACGAGGCCATGCGCGAACTGCCCCTCGCGCATATCGCGGCGGATCAGCCGCTTCCTCTTGAAAAAGGCCTCAACCCCGCATGGCGCGATCAGATCATCACTCTGAAAGATACGATTGCCGTTCCTCTCCTCGGCGTACGGGACGAGCTGACCTCCGATAAATGGCAAACCATCAAAACGCGTTTCGCCCCGTATGCGGAACTGGTTGCCCGCAAACCCGAAAGTGGCGTGGAACAACTCGGCATGGAACGGCTTGAAGAACTGCTCTCCAGCGATCTCCCCTCCCGTTTCGAGGCGTTGGCGCAACAGGACGAAGAGGCGGCGGGCCACCTCAAAACGCTCACGGACGTGGAGCGCCTCGTCCTCTACCATCACCACCTGCACCGGCTGTTGATGAACTTCGTTTCCTTCTGCGACTTCTACGCCCTTTCACGGCCTACGACTTTTCAGATCGGCACGCTGTTCATCGACGGCAGAGGCTGCAATCTCTGCCTGCGCGTAGACGACATCACCAGCCACGCGGCACAGGCCCAGCCCAGCCATCTCTGCCTTGCCTATTGCGAGTGCTCACGCCCCGACACGGGCCAAAAAATGAATATCGTCGCTGCGGTTACGGCGGGTGACTCCAACCTGCTGTTACCGGGGCGGCACGGCGTTTTTGTGGACACGCAAGGCCAGAGCTGGGAAGCCGTTTTGGTCAAGCTGGTGGACAACCCCATCAGTATCCGTACAGCCATGTTCGCGCCTTACAAACGGTTCGGGCGCATGATCACCGACCAGCTCGAAAAGCTGGCGTCGTCCAAAGATTCCGCGCTCATGTCCGACGCCTCCAAATCCATTGAAAAATTAGCCACAGATACCCAAAAGGATGCCAAGCCGTTCGACATCGGGCGGAGCATGGGGATCTTCGCGGCTATCGGGCTCGCCCTCGGCGCCATCGGCACGGCGCTCGCCAGCATCGCGGCGGCGTTGTTCGCTTTGTCGTGGTGGCAGTTCCCCCTGCTTTTCCTGGGGATCTTCCTGTGCATATCCGGCCCCTCCATGTTCCTTGCGTGGCTGAAGCTGCGGCGCAGGACGCTTGGACCAGTCCTTGACGCATCGGGGTGGGCGGTGAACAGCCAAATCCCCATCAATTTCATGCTCGGTTCCTGCCTGACCGACGCGGCGGCCCTGCCTCCCAATGCCAGCCGTTCCTTTGACGATCCCTTCCGCAAACAGAGCCGCTGGAAAAAATGGGCCGTGGCGTTCGGCGTCGCCTGCCTCGCCGCACTGCTCGCCGGAAGCGGCTATTGGGGCTGGAAAGAATATCAGAAGCGGCATTCGGCAAAACAGGAACAGGCCAGCGGCATCGCCGCTCCCAAGGTTCCCACCCCTCCGGTCAAGTAAGGGGCTTGCCCGCCCCGTGCTCAGAGGCTATCTGTAGCAACCGGCCTCCAACGGAGGCCTGCTACGGAGCCTTCAAGATGAAAACAACGTCCTTACGAATATTGCATACGTCCGACTGGCATATCGGGCGCACCCTCTACGGGCGCAGACGCTACGAAACCTTTTCCGCCTTCCTCGATTGGCTGGCGGATACAATCCGTGACCGGCAGGTCAATGTGCTCATCGTCGCCGGGGACGTGTTCGATACCAGCGCCCCAAGCAACCGTGCTCAAGAACTCTATTACCGCTTCCTCTGCAGGATCGTGCCTTTCTGCCGCCATATCGTCGTAGTGGCTGGCAATCATGACTCGCCATCCTTCCTGACAGCCCCCAAAGAACTCCTGCGCGCCCTTAACGTCCATGTCGTAGGCGCAATCACGGACGACCCCAAACACGAAATCCTTCGGCTCAACGGCCCGGACGGTGAGCCTGAGCTCATCGTCTGCGCCGTCCCCTATCTGCGGGATCGGGACATCCGGGTGGTCGAGGCCGGCGAAAGCATTGAAGACAAGGAACGGAACCTCATCGACGGCATCCGCCGCCACTACGCCGCGGTCAGCGCGCAGGCCGAAACGTACCGGACGCGCCCGGATCTCCCCGTGCTCGCAACCGGGCACCTCTTCGCGTCGGGCGGCCAGACCGCCGACGGCGACGGCGTGCGCCAGCTCTATATCGGATCGCTCGCACAAGTGACCGCCGACTGCTTCCCGGACACCATCGACTATCTCGCCCTCGGACATCTGCATATCCCGCAAAAAATCGGCGGCTCAGAAACCCGGCGCTACAGCGGTTCCCCCGTACCCATGGGCTTCGGGGAACGCGGCGCCAAGAGCGTCTGCCTTGTGGATTTCACGGGCCGTCAGGCATCCGTGGAGTGCGTTCCCGTTCCTGTTTTTCAGGAGCTGGAACGCATTGAAGGGGCATGGGAGGCCATCGAATCCCGGCTGAAAGCTCTTGCCGCCGAGGGCGGACGCCCGTGGCTCGAAATCATCTATACGGGCAGCGAACTCATCAGCGATCTCCGTGACCGGGTCGAAACGCTTACGGCGGGAACGGACATGGAAGTCCTGCGCATCAAGAACGCCCGGCTCATGGAACGCGCCCTGGAACGGGATGACGATGCCGACACGCTGGATGCGCTGGACGTCTACGAAGTGTTTGAACGCTGTCTCACCACCCACGGCGTGCCCGACGAGCAAAGGCCGGATCTCCGTCTGGCCTACAGGGAAACCGTCGCCTCATTTCTCGAAGAAGACCCTCACGCCTAACGGAAACACCATGCGCATTCTCCAGATCCGCTTCAAAAACCTCAATTCCCTTGCCGGGGAATGGGCCATCGATCTTACGCACCCGGCTTTTCTGTCGGACGGCATTTTCGTCATCACCGGCCCCACGGGTGCGGGCAAGACGACCATCCTCGATGCCGTGTGCCTTGCCTTGTATGGGCGTACGCCGCGCCTGCCCCGCGTCACCAAAAGCGAAAACGAAATCATGTCCCGCCAGACCGGGGAATGCTTCGCCGAAGTCACTTTTGAAACGCGGGCGGGCACGTTCCGCTGTCATTGGGGCCAGAGGCGGGCGAGGAAAAAAGCCTCCGGGGAATTGCAGGCCCCCCGCCGCGAACTTTCCGACGCCGCTTCGGGCCGGCTTATCGAGAACTCCATCCAGGGCGTGAACGACAAGGTGGAAGAAGCCACCGGAATGAATTTCGAGCGATTCACGCGCTCCATGCTCCTTGCGCAGGGGGGATTCGCCGCGTTCCTGCAAGCGCCTGCGGATCAGCGCGCCCCCATTCTGGAACAGCTCACGGGCACGGAAGTCTACTCGGATATATCTAAATGCGTACATGCGCGGGTCGTGCTTGAGCGCACCAGGCTTGAAA
>URTO01000224.1 GCA_900550745.1 uncultured Desulfovibrio sp.
TGATACTAAACGCCCCAAAAGAATTGGCAACAATAAAGTGGCAGTCCCCCATGCTTTCTATAAAGTCATATTGATAACCGTCCTGCACGAGCCCGATGAGCCCGCCGTCCGCCGCTTCGGGGGATACGTGGCCGATGGCCGCACCCCGGCTGCCGCCGCTGAAACGGCCGTCCGTGATGAGCGCCACATCCGCGCCGAGGCCCATGCCCACGATGGCTGACGTCGGGGTCAGCATTTCGCGCATGCCAGGGCCTCCGCGGGGGCCTTCGTACCGGATGACCACCACGTCGCCCTTTTTGATCTTGCCGCCGAGGATGGCTTCCACGCCTTCCTCTTCGCTGTTGAACACGCGGGCGGTCACGTCACGGATCATCATTTCAGGAGCCACGGCGGACTGCTTCACCACAGCGCCGTCGGGCGCAAGGTTGCCGCGCAGGATGGCGATGCCGCCTTCCTCGGCGTAGGGCTTGTCGATGCGGATGACGTCGGGATCAATGATGTGGGCCTTGAGATCTTTGATATTCTCAGCCACCGTTTTGCCGGTGACGGTGAGCGCGTCGCCGTACACGAGCCCCTTGCCGAGCAGGGCGCCCATGACGGCGGGAATGCCGCCCGCACGGTGCAGGTCTTCGATGTGCTGCGTCCCGGCAGGGGAAAGCTTACAGATATTGGGCGTCTTGCGGCTGATCTCGTCGAAGATGTCCAGCGACAGGTTCAATTCGGCCTCCCCGAACACGGCGGGCAGATGAAGCGTCGTGTTGGTGGAGCCGCCGAGGGCCATATCCGCCGCCACAGCGTTGTGGACGGATTGTTCGGTCACGATGTCGCGGGGACGGATATTCTTTTCGAGGAGTTCCATGACCTGCATGCCCGCTTGCTTGGCAAGGCGGATACGGGCGGCGGACACGGCGGGCGTCGTGCCGTTGCCGGGCAGGGCCACGCCCATGGCTTCGCACAGGCAGTTCATGGTGTTGGCGGTGTACATGCCGGAACAGGAGCCGCAGCCGGGACAGGCGTTTTCGGTAAGGTCTTCCAGCTCTTCCTCGGTCATGGTGCCGTTGCGGACCGCGCCGACGCCTTCAAAGACGCTGATGAGATCGGTGTTGTTCCGTCCCGCCAGCATGGGGCCGCCGCTCATGATGATGGAGGGCAGGTTCAGGCGCATCATGGCCATGAGCATACCGGGGACGATCTTGTCGCAGTTGGGGATGAACACCAGCGCGTCGAAAGGATGGGCCGTAGCCATGATTTCAATGGAGTCGGCGATGACTTCACGCGAGGTCAGGGAGAAGCGCATGCCTTCATGGTTCATGGCCAGTCCGTCGCACACGGCGATGGCCGGGAATTCCATAGGCGTGCCGCCCGCCATGCGGATGCCCGCCTTGACGGCCTCGGCGATTTTGCCGAGATGCAGGTGGCCGGGAACCACTTCGTTGGCGGCGTTCACTACGCCGATGAGGGGGCGCTTCACCTCTTCGCGGGTCAGGCCGAGCGCGTAGAGCAGGGAGCGATGGGGGGCCTTTTCAAGGCCGAACGTCATTTTTTGGCTGCGCATTGTCTGTTTCCTTTCAAAAAGTCGCTGTACTGGGCCGTCCGGTGGCGGCCCGTCCTGAAAACGGGGAACGGCTAGTCGCCGTATTCGTCCTCAAAGTCCTGTTTGGTCATGCCGAAGTGTTCGGGGAATTCCTCTTCCGGCAAGCCGTCGATGGCTCCGGAAAGGAGGAAGAGGCCGCCGTGCGCCTGCATGAAGTAGTCGTCCATAGGGCCCCAGAGCTTCTTTACCGTTCGCAGCACGTCCAGATCTTCCAGCCGTTCCACGGGGGCCGCGCCCTCGCCGGTAATGGCCCCGGCGGCCACCATGCCCCGCCACGCGTCGGAGCCGCTGTCGATGCAAACCTTGTCGCCGTGCTTCACCCATTCGTTGGTCACGGCATCACGGGCGACGAGCGTATAGGGAGCGCCCTGTGAACAGCCGCCCTTCTTGGAAAGGTCGTCGTAATAGCCCCGATTCGCCTCATAGTCATACATCTCCGTCTTGTCGAAGACGAAGGTGTATTGGCAGTCCATCATCTCTTTCAGCGTCCGCAGGTTGGTGAACCCGCAATCGCCGTACTCCTCCAGCCTGAGCAGCGAATAAATCATGTTCCGCTTTACGGAAACGGGCATATCGGATCGGCATACGGCCCGTATGGCCTCTTCGATATAGTCTTCGATTTCGTGCATGGACACGGCGGGGCTCCTTTCTGCGTCGTTCCGGAGGAGGGGCACCGCTGCCCGAGGCGGGAAATGCCTGCCTCAGGCAGCTGCGGATCTAGTCGATGATACGGCCCTGAAGCCAGATGATGGCGTCGATTTCATCCCCGGCCTGCGGGACGATCTTGCAGACGCGCTCGGGAGCGTAGAGGGGGAAGCGGAGCGGGTTCGGGGTATTGAGGCCGAACTCCACGATCAGCATATAAATTTTTTCGTTCTGGATGTGCATTTCTTCCACGGACGTGACCGGGACGCGGATCTGATATTCGCTGGCGACATCGCCGGGGATGACGATGCGGGCGCCTTTGAGATCCACGGTGAGCTGCGGCACGTCGAGGCGGGTCTTGCCCGGATTATGGGCCAGCCATTCCGCAACGTAACGCTCGTATTCCACACCTTCGGTAATAGTCATTTCGTCGAGGAGGGCGCGGCGCAGGCCGTAGGCGAGCCCGGCGATAAGGAAGGTGTGGCGGACGCCGGGGGTAAGGTTTTCACGGTCGCGGAACAGAAACGGCGAATAGAACCAGAGCGGGTTGGCGCCTTCGTTGCACGTGGCGGACACTTCGCCTTCGGTTTCATTTTGCCAGAAATACGTTTCGTTCACGGTCATATCGTTGGGCGCGCCTTCCAACAGGGGATAGGTCGACACGGGGCGGAGCTGTTCGCCCGCTTTCCCGTGGATGGTGACGCCCGCGCGGAACGCCGTTTCCACCGGCCAGGCCAGCACCATGGTCTCTTCCTTGGAGTCCTTGCGCTGCCAACAATCGCGGGTTTTTCCTTCCTTCATCACCTGCATGACGACGGCGGGAACTTCCTTCTCGGGATCGTTCAAAAGGGTCAGCCAGGTTTTGCCAAGTCCTTCAAAATGGTTGCTCATGGGGCCTATCCTGATGGTTATGGTTGCTGTCAGCGCTTTCTTGGGCGCCGTTTTTGTCTCAAGCGAAGAATCATACCCGTTTAGCCAGCATACGGCAAGATCGCAAAACACTCCGTTCTGGGGAGGATGGTTGATCTTTATTCTTCCGGCGGCGCTTGTGCGCCGTACAGCCGCATGATAACAGTGGGAAGAAACAAGGCGGGGGTTCCGCCTTGTGGTGTCTGAGGCTGTTCGTTTGTTGCGTCTTTATGCTTGAGGATAGTGCCGTGCGTGAAATTCATGTTTCAGCCATAACGGATACCGTCGCGGAGCTGGCCGTTGCCGCCTGTTGCCGCCTGCCGGATGTGATGTACCGGGCCATCGAGTCGTCCGTGGAACGGGAGGCGTCGCCTTCCGGCAAGGACGTGCTGCGCCAGCTTTTGCTGAACGCCGACATCGCGGCTTCGGAGAATACGCCTATTTGTCAGGATACCGGCCTTGCCGTCGTGTTCGCCGAGGTCGGGCAGGATGTGCATATTGTGGGCGGTTCGTTTGAGGAGGCCGTCAATGCCGGGGTCGCCAAAGGGTATACGGAAGGCTACCTGCGGAAATCCTCCGTGGCCGAACCGTTGTTTGAGCGCAAGAACACCGGGGACAACACGCCCGCCGTGCTGCATGTGCGGATTGTCCCCGGCGATCGTATCCGCCTGAAGCTGGCGCCCAAAGGGGCGGGCAGTGAAAACAAGAGCGCCCTCAAGATGCTCGTCCCCGCCGACGGGATTGAAGGCGTGAAGAAATTTGTGGTGGATACGGTGAAGGCCGCCGGTTCGAGCCCCTGTCCCCCAATGGTGGTCGGGGTGGGCATCGGCGGCACGCTTGAGCTGGCGGGCCTGTGCGCCAAGCGCGCCGCCATGCGCGACGTGGACACCCGCAACCCCGATCCCCGGTATGCGGCCTTTGAGGAAGAGCTCCTTGGCCTCCTGAACGATCTTGGGACAGGCCCGCAGGGGCTCGGCGGGACGACCACGGCCTTCAAGGTCAACGTGGAGTTCTGCGCCACGCACATCGCCAGCCTCCCGGTGGCGGTGAACATCAACTGCCACGCTGCGCGCCACGCCGAGGCGGAACTGTAATCACTTCCAGCCCCAGCCTCAGGCGCGGGGGCAAACAGGAGATTTCCGTGTCCGAACCCATCCGTTTGACGACGCCCCTCGCTCCGCCTGCGTGCATTGCTCCGCGTGATCGACGTTCCGGAGTTCAACGCGAAACAGGAATTGCGCGCGATGC
>URTO01000225.1 GCA_900550745.1 uncultured Desulfovibrio sp.
GCCTGAAGACTCCTTTTGGGAGATCGCGCGACGGCTGGACGAACGCCTTTCCTCTGCGACCGCCGGCATGGCAGGTGAAGCGTGGCTTCCATACTGGAGAGCCGTTTTCCTGTATGCCCGCGCAGCTCTTGTCTTTGCGGATCACACGGTATCGGCGCTGGAGTGCCCGCCAAGCAAAGAGACTTCCTCCGCCTTTGCCAACACGCATGTCTCACCCGATGGACGCCGTTTGAACCAGCGCCTTGCCGACCATTTGTCCCACGTTTCGGAAAAAGCGGCGGATCTGGTCTGGCGCATGGCGAACCTTGCGGAGCGCCCCGAAGCCTCCCTGACGGGCCTACAGCCCTGCTCACTGGAGGCCGTCTTGCGCCCGGCGGCACCGGAAAGCCGCTTCGCATGGCAAAATACGGCGGATGATGCGCTGACCGAGGCACGGGAAAGATACCCCGCAAGCGGCGTCCTTGTGTTCAACATGGCGGGAACCGGCAGCGGCAAGACGCGCATGAACGTGCGCGCGGCCTGCGTGCTCTCCCGCAGCGCCGCTCCCCGGCTTTCCATCGCCTTAAACCTGCGCAGCCTTACATTGCAAACGGGGCAGGCCCTACAGTCCCAACTTGGCCTTTCCGACAGCGATCTCGCTACGGTCATCGGCGATGACGTGACGCGGGCGCTTTTCAATGCCTCCAACCTCAAAGAGAAAGAAAACATTGCCGCCCCATGGGCAGACGATGACGGCAACCCTGCGGAGCCGGAAGCGCTGACCTCCGGCGGAAACTGGCCGTTGCCCGCATGGCTGGAATCCTTCTTTCCCAAGCCGCAGGAACGGCGCATCGTCGGCGCCCCTCTGCTGGTTTCCACCATCGACTACCTGATCGCCGCCGGAGAACCGCACCGGCAGGGACACCACGTCAAAGCCCTGCTGCGCCTCATGAGTGCCGATCTTGTCCTCGACGAAATCGATTCCTATGAACCTGAATCCCTTGTCGCCGTATTGCGCCTTGTCCAATGGAGTGCGTTTTTCGGGCGCAGCGTCATCTGTTCTTCAGCCACATTGTCCCACCCCGTAGCGCAGGCCGTGGAAGCGGCTTATGCTTCCGGCGCGGAAATGGCGCGCGCATTGCGGCGTGGCAAAAATGGCTGCGTTGACGGGGAAAATCCCCCTTCCGAGACAAGGCCGCTGTATGTGCTGGCGTTCATTGATGACGCGCTGCCGCCGTCCATAAAAGCCGTGCCCCATGCGCCGGGGAAAAACCGGGAGGAAAAGACCGCGGATTTGCTTGCACTGTACGACAGCCGGGTATCCGCACAATTGGAGGCCATAGCCGCCCTACCCGCATACCGTTGCGCCGAACTGCTCCCAATGGCTGAGGAAAGCGTCAGCGCATGGATGCATGCCGTAACGGCGGGAGTCCAAAAGCTGCATGCCCGCCACGCCCTGACGGATGCCCGCTCCGGTGTGGCATACTCCTTCGGCTTGGTACGCGTGGCGAACATTGCAACAGCCGTGGACGTGGCGCGGCATCTGGCGAAGGAGCTGCCGCAGGCGCGCGTTGCCTGCTATCATGCGAACGACTGGCGCATCGCCCGTTTTTACAAGGAAAAAAGGCTGGACTTTTTGCTTTCCCGTGCCCAAGGCGACGAGCATATTGCAGCCGACCGCGAGATCCGTGCCTTTCTGGATGAAGCCGCGCGCGAAGGGCGCCCGGACGTGCCTTTCATCGTGGTCGCCACGCCGGTGGAAGAAGTGGGGCGGGATCACGACTTCGATTGGGCTGTGCTGGACGTATCCAGCGCCCAGTCGCTGGTACAGGCCGCGGGCAGGGTCAACCGTCACCGCCTGCGCCTTTATGGGGATATGCCCAACATTGCCGTGCCGCAGTTCAACTGGCGGCATTGCCGCAACAGCGACAGAGGCGAACCCAACGCCCCCGCGTTCTGTTGGCCCGGCTATGAAGGGGAAGGCCGGGAACGGTATACGATTCATGATCTGGCCCAAATCCTGCCGTGGCGCGAGGGACGCTTGACCATAACGGCGGACACGCGCCTTGGCGGGGATTGCCGTCTTGCCAAACGCGACGACAAGGCTATCGCCAAGCGGCTGTTTCCGTATTTCGGGCCAAAGAGCGGCGACTACTCTTTTGTTGCGGAGCGTTCGCCGGCCGCCCTGCTTTCCGAATGGGTTTACGACGCGACGCCGCTGCGTAATCGTACGGGAAAGACGGAAATGTGGCGCTTGGGGAGCGATGCCGACCGCCTTGGGGATGTCTACGAAACTTTTGTGTATCAAGGGGAACGGCGCGGCACGGGCGGCCAGTGGGTGGAGCGCGACGAACGCTCCTTCCGGGAAATCGATGCCCTGCCCAATGCGTGGCTGTGGCTGGATGCCGAAACCATGCGCGCCCAATGTGGGGCCGTCGGAGTGGACGAAGCGCGGGCGCTCTCCGCTGAACTGACTTCATACAGCGATACGGACAGATGGGAATATGACAAGGGATTCGGCATCGTCCGCCGCCCGGCAGCGGAATGACAAGGAGAGAAGGAATGGATGAACCGAACATGGAGGCGGACGGCGTACAACAGCAACGCCAAGCCAAGAAAGAAAAACCGTGGAAAGCCTATCCACCGGAAACCTATCGCGACACAATCGCGGAACTTGTTCATTTCAGCTCAAAAACGGTCAACTCCAATGCGGCCCTCGTAGGGGTTCGCCTCGCTGCGGATGATGTACTGGACGCCCCTTATGTCTCGGCGCGCACGCTGATGGCAAGGAATGTATCCCTTTCGCTGGATTACGGCAAAGGCGGTGCGGCGGTGGCGGGCATCTGCAAACAGGTAAACGCCGTAGTACGCAACAATTCGCTTGCGGAAGCCGCATCCCCCGAAGAACGTGCGGCTATTGAACATGCCATGACCGAGGCCTGTTCCTCGGCTTTCAGCGTCGGCGTTGGGCATGTGGATCACCGTTTACGGCAAATACTGATCCCCAAAGAAGGGGCTGAAGGCGGGTATGTGTCCATGACGCCCATAACCGCGGGCGGTGTATGCGAACTGTTGTTTGAAAAGGACCATGGGCTTGTGTCCTGCCATAATGCCGCATACGAAAAGGAAAAAAAGTCTGTCGGAAACCCCGAAAACAAGGAAGAAAAGCCTGCCGCCCCCCCAGAAAACGATGAGGGGGCGGGAAACGGCCCCAGCGTAAAGATGCGCAAGCTGCGGCAGGCGCAGTTCGGCATCGGCGGCTCCAACCCTCAGAATGTCGGTGGGCTTGTGCGGGCCATGCAGCGTCCGCTCTTTGTGGATGCGCCACGCAGCGCGGATGATTTGAGAACCGCCTTCTCCCTCTATTACAAGGGGATTTCCCTCGATTTTTCCTCGCCCGGCCCCTTGCGGCAAGCCCTGTTCGCCTACGTGGATTTTCGGCGGCGGCATGAGCTGGACAACGAGGAACCGTCCTCCATGACCAAACGAACTGACTTGAAAAGGCGAGATAAAGAAGAGAACCTCATAAAGGACATCGCCGACATTGTCCTACAGCGGGCTGATGAGGCTCGGGAGATGCTGCGGGACTATGCCGGTATGCTCCCCCAAGAACAGAATCCCGAAACAGGAACCGAGGCATTGGTCTCGCCGGAGTTGAAGCCGGCCGCGATGCGCGGCTTGCTTGATCCCGCCTTACGCGACGGTACATGGCCCCGCAACATGGCATGGCTGGTGATCGACGGCATGGGACGGGCCTCCCGCGCCAACGGAAACCGGATGCTGGTTCTGGACGTGACGGCGACCGCGACGGTTGCGGGGCTTTTGGAGGAGGCGTTTCGATGAACTACCTTGTCTTTCCCCGCGTGCGGGTTCAGGCCGCCAACATGCTTTCCGCATCCTTCCTCATGGGCGGGCCGCCGGTCTTCGCCGCCTACGGCCTCGGAGAGGCGCTCTGCTTCCATCTGGGCGGAGGGGCTAAAGTGACGGGGATGGCCCTGATCCACCATAACCGTGAGGCGTTGGGGCAATCTTTTTATGGCGTCTTTTCGCCGCAACAGCGACGGGCCGCCGCGTTTACATTCGGCAAGTCAGCCAACGGCAGCGACTATTCCTCAAAGAACCCGCACGCCCTTTCCTTGCAGCCCGTGGCCTGCGCCCATCTGCGCGTGAGCATCATCTGGGAGCTGGAACAGGTGGCGGGCGTAATGGAAGCCCGTGAATTCCTGCACCGGGCGCGCCTGTCCGGCGGGCTCGTGACGGGGCATGGCGAAATCGTGCTTGAAGACTCTTTGACGTCCGCCTTTGCTCGCGTCGGGAACGGGTATGCCGTTATGGACAGGCGGGATCTACTCGAAAATAAAAATAATAAAAATAAAAATCAGGCAAATCTTTTGGTTGAATCGCTGGGA
>URTO01000226.1 GCA_900550745.1 uncultured Desulfovibrio sp.
ACGAAATCCCAAAGTGAAGGATTTCAGTGATTGCTTGTTTGGAGCTTCAAAAAATATCACATCCAGTTATTACAATGGAGCTAAACAAAAAGCCTTCCCCGGACTGGGAAAGGCTTTTTGTTATGGCTATGTCATAGGAAATGGCTGATGCTTTTTTCCTTGAAGCTCCAGAGGAATAACCAGCCCAATGCCTTAACTATGGATTCCGCCAAGGGGAAAGCTGGAGAAAGAGACTGTATTTTCATTGTGTTGCGGAGATAAAAACAACCACATACTGTGACAGAGCCTTTGTTTTCAGTGAAGAGGCTGGAAAGAACGAAGGCGGTGGAAAAAGGAAACTGCGGCGCTTCGTGCTTGTTCCTTCCACCAAGCTGTTCCGGCTATACTTCAACCAATGAGGCAAGAAGCGAAAGCGCGTCCGGCTCGTTCGCCCGGCGGGAAGGATAGTCGTCGAGGATATGCTTGATCGTGCCATTGCTGTAGACGGCCAGCGAGTCCGCAAAGGCATCCACATCGGCGGGATCATGGGTGATCAGCACGACGGGGATGTTCCATTCGTCGAGCAGGGCGCGGATCTCGCGGCGCATCCTGACCCGGAGGAGCGGATCCAGCGCGGCAAAGGGTTCGTCCAGCAACAACATCCTGGGCGCGGTGATAAGGGCGCGGGCCAGTGCGACGCGCTGCCTCTGGCCCCCGGAAATTTCACGGGGATACCGCTCGGCCAGATGCCCGACCTCAAAGCGTTCCAAAAGCGCCTCCACGGATTTACGAGCCGCAGGGGAAGGGCGACCGAAGAAGGTCCGCTTCGTCTTGTCGAGCGCGAATTCCACGTTCTTGCGGACTGTCAGGTGCGGGAACAGCGCATAATCCTGAAAGACATACCCAAGATGGCGCTCACGGGCCGGGAGATCAATGCCCTGTTCCGAAGCATACAGCACGTCGTCCCCAATCTTGATGTATCCACCGTCAGGCCGGACCAGCCCCGCCAGCGACTGGAGGGTAAGCGTCTTGCCGGAGCCGGAGTGCCCGAACAGGACAAGCCGCCGTGTGGCACAGCGCAGGGACACCTCAAGGGAAAAACCGTCGCCGCGTTTCCGCCCCGTGGCGAGGCGCTTGCGGATCTGCACATCAAGCATCAGCGGCCTCCCGCCTTTCCGCCGAACAACCTGTCGGCAACGACAAGAATGGTAAGGCACAGGCATGACGTCAATACGACCAGGATCGTCGCCTGCTCGTCGTTGCCCGCCTGAAACGCGTCATAGATGGCAAGCGCGAGGGTCTGCGTCTTTCCGGGAATATTGCCCGCGATCATCAGCGTCGCGCCGAATTCGCCCATGCCCCGCGCAAAGGCCAGCATCCCCCCGGCGACGATGCCGCGCCACGCCAGAGGCAGCGACACCTGCCAGAAAACTTTCCACTCCGACGCCCCAAGCGTGCGGGCCGCGTTCTCAAGGCGCGGGTCCACCAGTTCCAGCGCGGCACGGGCGGACTTGTAGATCAACGGAAACACGACCACCGTAGCCGCAACCACGGCCCCCTGCCACGAAAAAATCAGGTTGATGCCGCACTCGGCCAGCCACGGCCCGATGACGCCGCGCCGCCCGACCAGCAGGATAAGATAATAGCCCAAAACCGTGGGCGGCAGTATCATCGGAAGCGTACACATGGCGTCCAAGACGGCGGAAAAAGGCGAACGGCGGCGGGCCAGAAGCCATGCGGCGGCGACCCCGGCGCAAAACGAGGCGGCGGTCGCAAGGCCCGCAACCTTCAGCGACAACAAAATCGGCGACCACGGGATCACCCCGTCCGCGAAAAACTCGGAAATCATGCTCATGCCTCGGACATGCCTGAATCACGTTCCCACCGCAATCCAGTCACGAAAACGGAAAAAAGAGAGACCATAACGGGTCTGAAAGCGCCGAGCGGCCCCCCCTTAAAGAAACTTAAAGAAAGGCTATGTCATAGGATAGGAAATGGTTGATGCTTTCTTTAAAACTCCAATAACCAATAAAAGCTCTCAACCATAGAGCCCGCCGGCGGAAAATGTGGAGAGAGAGAGAGAGAGAGAGAGAGAGAGAGAAGAAAAAGAAAGGCTCTGTTAGAGTATGTGGTTGTTTCATCTCCACAGTGCTTTGAAAATACAGCTTTTTTCTCCGTTTTTCCCCTTGGCGGGAGTCACGGATAAGGCATGTTGTCGGTTATCCCTTTGGAACTTCAAGGAAAAAAGCATCAACCATTTTCTAGGACACAGCCTTTAAAAATAGTTAAATAGCTTCAATAGATTGTATTTGATTGACGGCACGGCCTCATATTATTGCGAAGCTGTTTTTTTCACCCCAATGCTTCCCCCAGCCATAAGCCGTTGCGCCACGGCAAGCACGGGGAGGCCCACAATCGTCGACCACTGGCCTTTGATTTCCGATACAAGAAAGGAGCCGAGGCCCTGTATGGCGTAGGAACCGGCCTTGTCGTCGCATTCTCCGGTGGCTGCGTAGGCGCGGAGCACGTCTTCGGGCCATTCCGCAAACGTCACGTCGGCGGCGTCGTAAAACAGTTCCACCCATTTTTCCCCGTGAGCCGACGGCCCGATGATGCAGCACCCCGTATATACGGTATGCGTCCGGCCTGAGAGGTGCAGCAGCATGGCGAGGGCTTCGTCACGGTTGGCGGGCTTGCCGAGGATGATCGGGCCGTGCTCCTCATGCAGCACGACGATGGTGTCGGAGCCGAGGATCACCGCATCGGGCGTTTCGGGCGCGGCGGCGCGGGCTACGGCTTCGGCCTTGGCTTGCGCGGCCCGCATGACATAGGCGGCGGGATCGTCTTCCAGCGTGGGGGCGGGTTCGGAGCCGTCCACAACCTTGATGGCAAAGTCGATGCCGAGGCTGCCGAGCAGCTCGCGCCTGCGGGGAGAGGATGAGGCGAGGATAATGGGGCGAAGAGCGCGGAATGCACCGGAAGGCATGGTTTTCTGCACGGTTTTAGTCCTTTTCGTCTTTATGCTACTGGAAAAAGTTTGCGGAAGGCGCTAGCCTGACTTCACAGGGAAATCTGAAAGGAGTCATCATGTCGTCCACCCGCAAACTCAGTTCGCGTCTTACGCAGTTGTTGGAATTATTCAACCGCAATGACGACTGGCTCATCGTGATCAATGCCGATCCCGACGCGATGGCGTCGGCTATGGCCCTCAAGCGGATCATGTCCCATCGTACCGGGAAAGTCACCATCGCCCGGATCAATGAAATTTCGCGGCCGGACAATCTGGCGATGATCCGGTATCTGCGCATCCCCATGCTTCCGCTGACCGACAAGCTGAAAGACCTCTATTCGCATTTTGCGATGGTCGATTCGCAGCCGCATCACAACCCCGCCTTTGCGGGCATCCCGTTTTCCATCCTCATCGATCATCACCCGGCTGTTCCTGAGCATCCCGTGGACGCCGCCTATGTGGACATCCGGCCCCAGTACGGCGCAGTGAGCACGCTGCTCACCGAGTACCTGCGGGCTTACCACATCCGGCCCGGCATCCGGCTGGCCACCGCCCTGCAATACGGCATCCGTACGGATACCGCCACGTTCACCCGCACGGGCACGGAAATCGACCTGCGGGCCTATCAGTATCTTGCCGCTCATGGGGACACCGCCTTGCTTACGCGCATCACCCGCAGCGAATACCTTCCTGAGTGGCTCAAATACTTTGCGCGCGCCTTTTCGTCCATGCACCAGTGCGGCTCCGGGGCCTACTGCTATCTGGATACGGTGGAGAACCCCGATATACTTGTGGTGGTTGCGGATTTCTTTACGCATGTTCACAGCATCAAGTGGGTCGGCGTTTGCGGCGTGTACAAGGATACGGTCGTCGTCATCTTCCGGGGCGACGGGCATGTCGATCTTGGTGAATTCGCCGCTTCACGCCTTGGTGCGCTCGGTAATGCGGGTGGGCACCGTGCCCTCGCGCGTGCCGAATTTCCCCTTGAGGCGACCGAGGGCCGCAGCGTCGATGTGTTCGTTTTCCGCAAGCTCACCGAAAAGCCGCAAAAGAAGAAAGCCGAAGAAGCTGGGAACGTAGAGGGGGGAGAGGAAGAATGAGGGAATGAACCGGGGGAGGGGAGAGGGAACCCTTTAAAAAGGGTTCCCTCTCCCCTCCTCTCTCCCTCCTAAACTTTTCGGCCTTATCGAATCCCTGTTTGCGGCGTTCCCGTTTTGTCAGGGGACACGGCGCGGCATTTTTTCTTGAAAGCGGAAGGGCGGCTGAACATCTTGTTCCGTTGCCATTCTTTATGGAAAGGCTCAGCCATAGGATATGGTCGTTTCATCTCCGCAGTAGGTCAAAATATGTCCTTTTTCTCCCGTTTTTTCATCGGCTGAATCCAC
>URTO01000227.1 GCA_900550745.1 uncultured Desulfovibrio sp.
TGATTGGTCAGCAGGATGAATTGATATTGCGGATGGATGCTCGCACTCTGCTTTATGGCTTTGTAGAATGATTCCGTTATGCAGGGGATTTCGGGAAGCCTATACTTTTCTTTCTTCTTCCGTGGATATACCGGGAAAACAAACAAGAGGGATTCGATAAGGTTGAAAGTCTTTGAAAGGAGAGAGGAGGGGGTACGGGGGAGGGGAGAGGGAAACTTTCTCCAGAAAGTTTCCCTCTCCCCTCCCCCGATTCCTTCCAACCTTCTTCCGCTCCCGCGCTTGCGCGTCAGGGGGAGAGTGGTTACACTGTGGAAACATGCCATTAACCCGTCAGGAGAGAATCCTGAGGAGACAACTATGAAAAAATTGCTTTTTCTGGCGGCGCTGACCCTGTGTGCCGCGCCTGCGTATGCCGCGCCCGACCGCTTTGGGCAGATGGACAAGGACGGCAACGGACAGGTGGACTGGGAAGAGTTTCAGGCCGCCGTCCCCGGCATGAAGCGCCCCGCCTTCGATACGATCGACGCCGACAAGAGCGGCGGCATCTCCCGCAGCGAATGGGACAGCTTCATGAAATCCCATATGGGCGGCCAGAAGGGGATGCCTCCCGCCGGGATGGGTATGCCCGCGGGCATGGGCGGCAAAACCATGCCTCCCGCCGGAGCCGGAAAGGGCGGCATGCCCATGATCCAGCCCCCCGCGCAGCAGGGCGCAGCCCCCGGCATCGTGCCCCCGAAAAATTAGCCCTCAAACGGAAACCCACGGTTTCACAAAAGCCAGCCGCCCTCTGAAGGCGGCAGCAAAGGATTGTTCATGAACATGGATGCTTCCTCCACACCGGAAAACAACGTCGGGCTGGATTTCCTGCACGTCCGCATCAATCAGGACAACGCCTCCGGGCGCTTCGGCAAGAAAGTCCATACCCGGTTCCCTCCTGAGCCGAACGGCTATCTGCACATCGGCCATGCCAAGTCCATCTGCATCAACTTCGGGCTGGCGCAAGAGTACGGCGGGCTGTGCAACCTGCGCTTCGACGATACCAATCCGGTGAAGGAAGACACCGAATACGTGGATTCCATCCGTGAAGACGTGCATTGGCTCGGCGGCGAATGGGACGATCGGGAGTATTACGCTTCCAACTATTTCGATCAATTGTATGCGTTCGCCGAGCAGCTCATCCGTGACGGCAAGGCATACGTGGACAGCCAGAGCGCCGAGGAAATCCGCGCCAGCCGGGGTACGCTCACGCAGCCGGGTACGGAAAGCCCGTACCGGAACCGTTCCGTCGAGGAAAATCTCGATCTGTTCCACCGGATGCGCGACGGCGAGTTCGCTGACGGGGAGCATGTGCTCCGCGCCAAGATCGACATGGCTTCCCCAAATGTGGTCATGCGTGACCCCACGCTGTACCGCATCCGTCATGCGGAACACCACCGGACGGGCAACAAGTGGTGCGTCTATCCCATGTACGACTTCACGCACTGCCTGTCCGACTCGCTGGAAGGCATTACGCATTCCATCTGTACGCTGGAGTTCGTCAACAACCGTGAGCTGTACGATTGGGTGCTCGACGCGCTGGGCGTGTACCACCCGCAGCAGATTGAGTTCGCCCGCCTTGGGTTGACCTATACCGTGCTGTCCAAGCGCAAGCTCATTCAGCTCGTGAAGGGCGGGTTCGTGCGCGGCTGGGACGATCCCCGCATGCCCACCATTTGCGGGATGCGGCGCCGGGGGTATACCCCGGAAGCCATCCGGGACTTCTGCTCCCGCATCGGCGTGGCCCGCGCGGAAAACCTGGTGGAATACAGCCTGCTTGAGTTCTGCGTGCGCGAACATCTGAATGCGGTTGCCCCGCGCACGATGGCCGTGCTCGATCCGATCAAGGTCGTCATTGAGAACTATCCTGAAGGGCAGGTGGAATGGTTCGACATGCCGTTCAGCCAGGACGGCAGCGTGGAAGGCAGCCGCAAGGTGCCGTTCAGCCGTGAGCTTTACATTGAGCGGGACGACTTCCGCGAAGATCCGCCGAAGAAGTTCCATCGCCTCTTCCCCGGTTCGGAAGTCCGTCTGCGTTATGCCTACTATGTTACGTGCAAGGACGTGATCAAAGATGCGGACGGCAACATCGTGGAGCTGCGTTGTACGTACGATCCCGAATCGAAGGGCGGGTCTACGCCCGACGGACGCAAGATCAAGGGCACCATCCATTGGGTTTCCGTGCCCCACGCCGTGCCCGCCGAAGTGCGCCTGTACGAGCACTTGTTCACGTCCCCCACGCCCGGCAATACGCCCGAAGGCGTGGAGTTCACGGATCTGCTGAATCCCGGCTCGATGCGTGTCGTGACCGCGCAGGTCGAACCCGCTCTGGCGGAATTCCCTGCCGGGGCCCGCGTGCAGTTTGAACGCCTTGGGTATTTCTGTGTCGATCCGGACAGCAAGCCCGGTGCGCCTGTCTTCAACAGGACGGTGACGCTCAAGGACTCGTGGGCGAAGATCGAAGGCAAACAATAAAGGAAAGGGATGCTCCGTTTATGGAGCTTTTAACGGCATAGCCCTTAAAGGAGGCTGCGCGGCGGGATTCCGTTTGCGCGGCCTCCATTCTTTTGGGGAAGGCCCTAGGTCGTATCGTCAATGAGATATAGTCTATTGAAATTATTAAACTGTTTTTTCAGGTTGCAAAAAGGTAGTTTCATTAATTTCAAATAGTTGTACGAAGAATAAGACACGGCCTAGCCCCCTTTGCTCAAAACTTGGGGCAGGGGAGTCCGCAGGGCGTCCGGCGGGAAGGGGCCGGGTGGGGCAGGGGGCCGGGAGACGCAACCCTGTTTTGTGGAAACGGCATGTTTGGAGCGAGGATAAAGGCCGGGCCCATTCTTCCGCCCGGTTGAAATCAGGGACTGTGTTTTTCTTCCGAAGCCTGTATGATGAAGCCTTGCGGGGGAGGCCCCTCCGTGCTAGAGCTTGCCCCGCATCTTGCGTATAACTTTTTTGACAAGCAGTGCTTGCCGCTTTTCAGAGGCCGCGTCATGATTCTCGTCCGATTGTTCCGTGTCTGTGCGTCCGCGCTGCTGTGTGCAGGGGCCTTGCTGTTCCCTGAAAACGCTTCCGCCAATGGAGCGGGGACGGTGGTGGACGGGCGCGCCATCCTGAAAATGAGCAAGGGGAGCAATCTTTGCGCGTTGACGTTTGACGACGGCCCCAGCAGGCATACCGGGCGCCTGATGGAGATCCTGCGGGAGCGGGGCATCCACGCCACGTTCTTTGTCGTGGGCAGGCAGGTCAAATACCACCCTGAGCTCATCGTGCGCCTCCAGCAGGAAGGGCATGAAATCGGCAACCATACCTATTCGCATAAGTCGCTCCGCCATCTTGCCGCCGATGTGCAGCGGAGTGAAATCCTGAGCGTTCAGGAAGCGTTGCGGAAACTCGGCGTGCATTCGCGCTACATCCGGCCTCCGTACGGAAATTTTGATGCCAATACTGTGGCGATAGCCAAGGCCGAAGGGGCGGACATCATGCTGTGGTCCATCGACAGCATGGACTGGTCGAAGCGGGCGAGCATCGAGAATATGAAGACGCTCATCAGCGGGCAGAAGCTGCGCGGCGTTTTCCTGTTCCATGATACCCATGAGCAGACCATAGAAGCCCTGCCCGAAATCCTTGATCGCCTGAGCGCGGACGGCTGCCAATTTGTGACGGTTTCCGAATATCTTGCGGCCTTGCGCCAAGATGCCCTGCCTGAGGGGGGCAAGGATGCCCCCGTAACTCAAGGGAACCCGCAGCAGCCGGTTCCTCCTCAGGGCGCCCAAGCGGATCAGGAAGCGCCGCGCCAGTTGTTCCAGCCCGGCGACGTGCATGAAGTCCGCCGGCGGGTGGCCCCAAAGACGGAGGCGTCAGGAGCCGAACCGCTGGCGGGGCATTCGCCGGAAGTGGGCAATGCAGGGCTAGAGGCCTTGCAGCCTTCGATTTGGTAGCGCCGGAAAGGGTGCAATGAAAAGGGAACCGAAGTTCCCTTTTTTCATAATCATACGTTGACGGTTGAGGCTACTTGCCGCAACATTTCTTGTACTTCTTTCCGCTGCCGCAGGGACAGGGCTCGTTGCGCCCGATTTTGGGCGTTTCGCGGCGGTACGGGTCTTGGCCGTGGACATTGCCGTCCACGTAGTACCAGCGGCCGTCTTCACGGCGGAAGAAAGCGTCCTCGCGCAGGGACTGGGGCATGCCGTTGACAGAATAGCGTGCTTCAAAGGATACTTCACCAGTTTCGTCGGTTTCGGCGCCGTCCTTGGTGGTGAAGATTTCAAGGCCTTCCCATTCCACGGCTTCCGACCATTTCTTCATGTCTTCATGATCAGCCTCGTCACGGATGCTCG
>URTO01000228.1 GCA_900550745.1 uncultured Desulfovibrio sp.
CCCCCTACTTTTCCTCAAACGTCAAGACCAGCTTGTCGTCGCCTTCTTCGGGCTCATCCACGATGACCGTACCGCCCTTGACGAGGCGGCCGAAGAGGACTTCCCCGGCCAGCGGATCTTCCAGGGCCTCGCGGAGGAGGCGCTGCAAGGGGCGCGCGCCGAGCTTGGCGTCATAGCCTTCCTTGGCCAGCCAGCTCCGGGCTTCGGGCGTCAGAGTCAGGTTGACCTTCTTGTCGGCAAGGCCCTTGCCCATTTCGGCTATGCACTTGTCCACAATCATGCCCATCAGGTCGGGCGTCAGGGCATTGAACGGCACCAACGCATCCAAGCGGTTGCGGAATTCGGGGCTGAACATCGCCTCCACAGCCTTGCGGCCGCGCTGCGCCGCACTCTGGGCCACCTTGCCCGCAGGGGCCTCAATGAAGCCCATCGGCGAGGCATCCATATCCCGCACGCCCGCATTGGAGGTCATGATCAGGACGACGTTCTTGAAGTCGGCCTTGCGGCCCGTGTTGTCCGTCAGCGTCCCGTAGTCCATCACCTGCAACAGCACGTTGAAGATGTCGGGATGCGCCTTTTCGATTTCGTCCATCAGCACCACGGCATAGGGCGTCTTGCGCACGGCCTCGGTCAGCAGGCCGCCCTGATCAAAGCCCACATAGCCGGGAGGCGCGCCGATAAGCCGCGACACGGCATGTTTTTCCATATACTCGCTCATGTCGAAACGCAGGAAGGCGACGCCCATGCGCTCGGCAAGCCGCTTGGCGAGCTCCGTCTTGCCGACCCCGGTGGGCCCATAGAAAAGGAACGAACCGGCGGGGCGATCCGTCCTGCCGAGCCCGGCCCGCGAACGCAGGATGGCACGGGTCACGATGTCCACCGCTTCATCCTGCCCGAACAGCACGGAACGGAGGTCATCCTTGAGCGTCTTCAGGCGGTCGCGCTCCTTGCCCGACACGGTGCGGGCGGGAATCCCGGCCATACGGGCCACAATGCGTTCCACGTCCTGACGCGAAACCGAAGAGCCGGATTTGAAGCCCGGACGCAGCCGCACGGAAGCCCCGGCTTCATCCATGACGTCGATGGCCTTGTCGGGCAGCAGGCGATCCTGCACGTGGCGGGCGGAGAGTTCCACCGCCGCCCGCAGGGACGACGCGGAGTAGCGCACGTTATGATGCTTCTCATAGTGGGGCTGGAGGCCCTTGAGGATGTCCACGCACTCGTCCAGCGAAGGCTCCTTGATGTCCACTTTCTGAAAACGCCGGGCCAACGCACGATCCTTTTCAAAGTGGTTGCGGAACTCGTCGTAGGTCGTCGAGCCGATGCAGCGGAGCTTGCCTTCGGCAAGGATGGGCTTCAACAGGTTGGAAGCGTCCATCGAGCCCCCGCTGGTGGAACCCGCGCCCACAATGGTGTGGATTTCGTCGATAAACAGGATCGCGCCGGGGATCTTCTGCAACGCCCCGACCACGGCCTTGATGCGGCCTTCAAAGTCGCCGCGGTAACGCGCCCCGGCGAGCACCGCCCCAAGATCAAGGGAATAGATTTTCGTATCCTTGAACTCCTGCGGCACATTGCCGCTGACGATGCGCAGGGCCAAGCCTTCCGCAATGGCGGTCTTCCCGGTTCCGGGATCGCCCACGTACAGCGGATTGTTCTTACGGCGCCGGGCGAGGATTTCGATGGAACGCGACAGCTCCATCTCGCGACCGACCAGCGGATCGAGTTTGCCTTCACGGGCGCGGGCCGTCAGATCCACCGTGTAGCGGGCCAGAGCGTCCTTGGCCGATTCGGCGCCGCCTTCGCCCCCCCCAGATTCCGAGGATGATCCGCCTTCCGCCTCTTCGTCGTTGTTGGAGATGCTCTCCAGCACGGCAAGCCGGGTGATGCCCTGCTTTTTCAGGCAGTAGGCAGCCCACGAATATTCCTCTTCCTCAAGGATCGCGGCGAGCACGTCGCCGACCTCAACGCCAATCTCCTCATCCCGTCCCGCGCTTTTGACATGCGCCAGCGCGTTGTCCAGCACACGCTGGACGGCGAGCGTCTGGTAAACGTCTTTGGTGGGCTCGGCGAGGCTTTCCATATATGTTTTGAAAAAATGATCGAGGGCCTGCCGCAGCACGGGCGCACTGCCGCCGCACCGCTCGATGAGCTTCCTCCCGGAAGGCTCGGATGCAATGCCGTAAAGGACATGCTCCAGCGTCAGGTATTCATGCCGACGCTGTTTCAGCTCCTCCACAGCAATGCTCAATGCTTTCTGTAAGTTCTTGCCAATCATGCGCCAACCTCCTCAAGCGTGCAACGCAGGGGGTAGCCTGCCTCTCTCGCAAGGAAATGAGTTTTATTTACTTTGGTTTCGGCGATTTCATGAGGGTAGACCCCAGCAATGCCTTTTCCGCGCTTGTGTACGGCCAACATGATGTTCGTAGCCTGATCCGCCGTCTTGTGGAAAACGGTCATCAGGATATTCACGACGAACTCCATAGTCGTATAGTCATCATTGTGAAGCAGAACCTGATACATTTTCGGTTCCGCCACCTCAGCGTCCATGATGACGTCCGGTTCGCCGCCCGGAGCCGCGTGAAAGGGATTCTGGCTCATGGTTCAATCGTCCTTTTAAATAAAGAATAATTCCTAATAGCGCGTTCGCAAGGGCTGCGCAAGGGCAACGGGAGAGCGTCATGCATTTTTTCCCCACGCGCCCAACCCGGCACCGTGGGGAACCGGCCCGCCGGGCCCCTTCCGCTTCCGCCGTCAGTTCTTGCGGCGGAACAGCCTGTCCTGCAATTCCACGACCGTGGCGATGCCGTCGCCCTCGCCCTGCGAAGGGAAAAGGATCGGTTTGTAGCCGAGCCTGCGCGCCTGCGAAAGCCGGATATCGTGCGCAGCCACGGGGCGGATCTGCCCGTTGAGATCCACTTCACCCCACAGCACGGCCCGCTCAGGCAACGGGACATCGTAGAAGGACGACAGCATCGCTGCCACGAGCGCGAGATCCATGCCCGGCTCCTGAATCTTCATGCCGCCGCCGACCTTGGCATAGATGTCCACCTGGCCGAAATTCAGGCGCAGGCGTTTTTCCAATACAGCCAAGATAAGATGCAATCGGTTGACGTCAAATCCCAGCCCCGTGCGCCGGGGGATCGACAAATAGCTGCGCGTGACCAGCGCCTGCACTTCCACGGCGAGCGGCCTTTGCCCGTCCACGGCCATGACCACCGCCGTCCCGCTCAGGCTCGCGTCGCGCGCGCCCAAAAAATAGGTTGCGGGGTCTTCAACGACTTCCAGCCCCTGCCGAACCATCTGGAAGACCAGCAATTCCTGATTCGGCCCGAAACGGTTCTTCAGCACGCGCAGAAGCCGGAACATCTGGCGCCGATCGCCTTCCAGCGAAATGACCGTATCCACCATGTGCTCAAGCAGCCTCGGCCCGGCGAGCGCACCATCCTTCGTGACATGGCCCACCAAAACCACGGTGGTGGTGCCGCGCTTGCAGGCATCGACGATTTCCGTCGCCACGGCCCGAACCTGGCTCACGTTGCCGGGCAGCCCTTCCGCGCTTTCCGAAGTAAACGTCTGCACGGAGTCCATGATCAGCAGATCAGGCGCGCCGTCGCCCTCAAGCAGCGGCAGCACGTCCTCAACCCGTGAGGTCGACAGTGCCAGCAGGTTGTCATGCAGCACCCCCAGACGGCTGGCGCGATCCTTGATTTGCGGCAGCGACTCCTCGCCGCTTGCGTACAAGACCAGCTTGCCCGAAGCGGCTACGGCCCCCGCCATCTGCAAAAGGAGCGTAGACTTGCCTATGCCCGGCTCACCGCCTATGAGCAGGGCGCTTCCCGGAACGAGCCCCTTGCCGAGCACGCGATCCAGCGCATCAAGCCCCGTACCGAACGGCTCATGCCCATGATCCTCGACATGGGCCAGCGGCATGGCCTTCACAGGGCCGAGGCTCCCTATCGGGCGCTTCCGTGCGCCCTCGGCGGGCGCGGCCACCAATTCCAGCGAATTCCACGCCTTGCACACGAGGCATTGCCCCCTCCACAGCGGCGACTTTGCCCCGCATTCCGTACACACATATGTTTCCTTGATCTTGCCTGCCATGAAGAAACCTTCTGAAAAAGGAGAAGACGAACACTTTATGAAATGTAGGATTTTTCCCCTGAGAAGGAAAGCACCACCCGATCAAACGAGACACAGGGAACGCGGCGAACAGGGATTCGATAAAGTCAAAAGTCTTGGGAAGAGGAGGGATTGTGGAAATATACTGACACACCTAACGACAAGGCCACATACAAAAGGTTCTGTCACAGTATGTAGTTGTTTCATCTCCACAGCGCGGTGAAAATACAGCCTTTTTATCCAGTTTTTC
>URTO01000229.1 GCA_900550745.1 uncultured Desulfovibrio sp.
GCTTACCGGCTCCTCACGCGTCAGCAGGTGGGCCATACGCCGGAGATAGGCATCCCCCGCCGCATGGCCGTAGGTATCGTTGAGCTGTTTCATATAATTCAGATCATACGCAACGATGGTCAGGGAGCGGGGCAACTTTTTTTCCAGATCCTTCAGTTCCAGTTCAAAGGCGGTGCGGTTGCCGATGCCGGTGAGCATATCCGTGTAGGCGAGCTTCTTATAAAAGGGCGTTGCCAAACGCCGCAGACAGAGCATCGTAATAACGGTACAGCACCCCACGATCACCAAGGCCAGCACCCCGCTGTAAATCATGGCCCGGAGCTTGCTGTCATGAATGACGTCAGCGTTGAACTCCATGACTACGGCCCCGACGGGCCTCGCCCCCCCGCTGGCATGGACGGGCATGCACGTCAGGAAAATCGCCCCCCATTCGGTATTCAGCACGCCGTCCGACTCGATGGGGTCTCCGGACAGGCAACGGTTCAGCATGGGGACGATGTCTTGTTCAATAAGATCGCCGGGGCTGCGGAAGTCCGAGGAATCAGGCGGCAGGCCGTCCACCAGATATATGGGCTGGCCCCCGCCATTGGACTTGGCCGTGTAAAGATAGCGCACGTTGGCGATCTGCCTGATATTGTCCAGCATGGACTGCGTATCCTGATACGTATCCCGCCGCATGTCCGCAAGCGTATTGATATTGGCGAACCCCTCAAGGTTCAAATGGGATTCCGCATAGGCATTCACCACGCGCGCACGTGCCCGGATGTCTTCCTGCAAGGCGTTGCTCATCATCAGATACAGGATGGCGAAGACGGATACGGAGGCAATCAGGATAGCCGACGCAATCGTCAGGACGATTTTCTTTTCAGCGCTGTACCAGCCCGTTTTTCTGGTCAAAACCATCCTCCATCCTCTCAAAAAGGCACTGCCGCCTATGAGAACACTCTGTATTTATTTTAACAGTGGTGGAAATCACAGGGGTTGTCAATGAAACCTTCCTTTCCTTCACCCCCTGTGGACGGCGGCGGGGCTCCGCAGGCAAGGCGCTGCGGGGGGTAGGCTCCTGCGGGAGATTCCGTTACAATCCGTAAAAAGGAGTTTGACATGGCTACCGTTACCGCGACCTATCTTGGCGACCTTCGGGTCGAATCCGTCCACACCGCCAGCGGCGCACGCCTCGTTACCGACGCCCCCGTGGACAACAACGGCAAGGGTGAAGGCTTCTCGCCAACGGATCTCTGCGCCACGGCACTGGCCGGATGCGCCATGACCATCATCGGCATTTACGGCAAGATGCACGATGTGGACGTGACCGGAACCACCATTGAAGTCACCAAAACCATGAGCGCGAACCCCCGGCGCATCGGCAAGCTTGAAGTCGTCTTCACCATGCCCGACCGCGAATACACCGACAAACAGAAAATCATGATCGAACGCGCCGCCCATACCTGCCCGGTCCATTTGAGCCTGCACCCCGACGTCGAACAGGTGTTCACGTTCCGCTGGAAGCACTAGCCCCATCCGCCGGGAAACCCGCCGATCTGTCCAGAAGGAAAGAAAATCCGTTTTTTTCTGAAAAAAAAGTTGTTTTCAAGCGCATAAAAAACGTATTTCGCCAAATTGGCGGTTGTCCGCCCTTGCATCCTCCGCCGGTTTCCCCTAAAGAATTCCCACTGGCGGGAAGCGGGGACTCATCCCGGCTGGAAGCGCATCAAACAGCACCTTTTGAGGAGGCGACATGAAACTGACCATCATCGGGGCCGGGCCGGGAGGCTATTCGGCGGCGTTTGCGGCGGCGAAAGCCGGGGCGGAAGTGACGCTCGTGGAACAGGGGAAGCTCGGCGGCACGTGCCTGCACACGGGCTGCATCCCCACAAAAACCCTGCGCTCTTCCGCCGACGTGCTGGAAATGGGCGGACGGCTGGCGGAATTCGGCATCACCGGGGAATGCGCGCTCAAGGCGGACATGCCCGCCATCGTGAACCGCAAGCGCAAGATCGCCGCCACGCTCCAGGCCGGCCTTGAAAAAACGTGCGCCCAGCTCAAAATCCGCGTCATCTGCGGCAAGGCCGAACTCGTGGGCGCGAAGCTGGTGCGCGTCGCCACGGCGGAAGGCGTGGAAGAGGTCGAAAGCGACAACGTGATCGTCGCCACAGGCTCTTCGCCGCTGGAACTGCCCGCCCTGCCCGTGGATCACGTCCGCGTGCTGTCGAGCGACGACGCGCTGGAATTGCAGGCCGTGCCGTCCAGCCTGATCATCGTGGGCGGCGGGGTCATCGGCTGCGAGCTGGCGTTCATCTACCGGGCGTTCGGTTCCAAGGTGACGGTCGTGGAAGGCCAAAACCGCGTGCTTCCCCTGCCCTCCGTGGACGAGGAAATCAGCCGCCTGCTGCTGCGCGAAATGAAAAAGAAGGGCATCGCCGTGGAGCTGGCCCGCACGGTGACCGCCGCAACGCCCGCCGGGACAGGCGTTTCCGTGGAAATCGGCGCGTCTCCCTTTGTGGCGGCGGCCAACCCGCCCGCCCCGCGCACGCTTGAGGCCGATGCCGTGTGCGTCACCGTGGGCCGCGTGCCGCATACGGACGGGCTTGGGCTCGACGCCGCCGGGGTCAAGGTCGATGCCAGGGGCTGGATCGAAGCCGACGATTTTCTGGAAACCTCGGTGCCGGGCGTGTACGCCATCGGCGACGTCATCGGGCCGCGCCGCATCATGTTGGCGCACATGGCCGTTGCAGAAGCCCACACCGCCGTGCACAACATCCTGCATCCCGAAGACAGGAAGGCGCAGAACTACGATGTGGTGCCCTCCGCCGTCTTCACCGCCCCGGAAATCGGGGATGTGGGGCTTTCCGAGGCGCAGGCCAAGGAACGGGGCTTCGCCGTGAAAACCTCGGTGTTCCAGTTCCGCGAGCTCGGCAAGGCGCAGGCCATGGGCGAACTCGCCGGGCTGTTCAAGCTCATTGTTGAAGAAGGCAGCGGCAAGCTCCTCGGCGCGCACATCGCCGGGGCCCATGCCTCAGACCTGATCGCCGAAGCCGCCCTCGCCATCCAGCGTGGCTGCACCGCCCGCGATCTCTTCGAGACCATCCACGCCCACCCCACCCTTTCCGAAGGGCTCTATGAGGCCGCCGGTTCGCTGGCATAGGCTCCTAATTCCACCGCTGAACAGGCTTGAAGACGGCCGCGCCCTTTTTCTCCGGGTGCGGCTGTCTTTTTGTGCCCTTCGGATGGCCTCGGCGGGGCTTCCTTCCGCGCGGCACGGCGAGGGGGAGTGTACAGGAACGGAAAGTGGGTATAATAGGTTCGCCCCGTACAGGGGAACACCACGCCGGAGGCCGCCCTTTGAAACGCGCTCCCGCGGGCTGGTGCAGAAAGGGGATTTTTTATGGAAGAGGCACTGATCAAAGTTCTTTCGTTCATCACCTTCATCATGCTCGGCTACCTGCTCCGCCGTTTGTCTATCCTGAAGGCGGAAACGTTCCGCGTGCTCTCCGGCATCGTGTTCTACATCACCCTGCCGTGCATCATCATAACCAGCATCAACGGCGTACCCGTGACTTCCGAAATGCTCTGGCTCGTCGCGCTGGGCGCGCTCTGCAACGTCCTCATGGTCGTCACCGGCTACGGCATGACCCACGGCAAGACCCGGCAGGAACGTGCCTTTTCCATGATCAACCTTTCGGGCTACAACATCGGCACGTTCGCCATGCCTTTCGTTGCCGGTTTCCTGCCTCCCACAGGGTTTCTGGCAACCTGCCTGTTCGACGCCGGGAACGCAATCATGTGCACGGGCGGCACCTACGCGCTCGCCAACAGCGTCACCGACGCCTCACAGCATCTGTCCGTCAAAAGTTTCCTGCGCAATGTTTTTTCGTCCATCCCTTTCTGCATCTATCTGATCATGATCGTCATGGCGTTCCTGCACCTCGCCCTGCCGCATCCCGTGATCATCTTCACCAAGATCGCCGGGGACGCCAACGCGTTCCTCTGTATGCTCATGATCGGCGTGAACATCCATCTGCAAATGGACAGCAAGAGCTTCCGATGCATCATCAAACACATCGCGGTCCGCTATGCGCTGTCAGGCGTGCTGGCGTTCCTCTTCTATCGCTGCCTGCCTTTTTCGCTTGAAATCAGGCAGGCTATGGCCGTCATCGCCCTTGCCCCCTCCTCTTCGCTGGCCCTTATCTTTACCATGAAGCTCAAGGGCGACGTGATCATGGCAGGCAACATCTGTTCCCTGTCCATCCTCCTGAGCACCATCGCCATGACCATCCTGCTCGTCTACCTCTAGCGTGGAGCATCCAGATGGCACCGGCAAGGGAGAAACGGGATTTTCAGGCTGTGGCAGGT
>URTO01000230.1 GCA_900550745.1 uncultured Desulfovibrio sp.
TGAAATTCCAAAGAAATAACCAGAAAAACGCCTCAACTATGGATTCAGCCAAAGGGAAAACTGGAGAAAAAGGCTGTATTTTCACCGTGCTGTGGAGATGAAACAACCACACACTATGACAGAGCCAAAAGATTCAGCCCGGATAGACCGGGCGTCAGGAGAAAAACAATATGGGTAAGATTCTCGTCACCGGAGGAACCGGCTATCTCGGCACGCACATGCTTGTGGAACTCGTCAAGCAGGGCTACGAGCCCCTGTGCGTGGACAACCTCCACAACAGCAATCCGTCCGTCCTCCTCGCCGTAAAGGAAATCTGCGGCAAAGAAATCCCGTTCATCAAGGCCGACGCGGGCGACGTCGCTGCCATGCGCGCCTTGTTCGCCGAACACCGGATCGACGCGGTCATCCACTTCGCAGGGCATAAGGCCGTAGGCGAATCCGTGGCGCACCCGCTCATGTACTACCGCAACAACTACGACTCCGCGCTGACTATCCTTGAAATGTGCCTCAAGCACGGCAGCGCCCTCGTTTTCAGCTCGTCCGCCACGGTGTACGGCGTGCCCCACTTCCTCCCCCTCACCGAAGACCATCCCCTCAGCGCGGTCAATCCCTATGGCCGCACCAAGCTGTACATCGAAGAGACGATCCGCGATGTGGCACTGGCGCATCCCGAATTCAACGTCTCCATCCTGCGCTACTTCAACCCGGTCGGCGCGCATGAGTCCGGGCTCATCGGCGAAAACCCCAACGGCATCCCCAACAACCTCATGCCGTTCGTCTGCCAGACGGCGGCGGGCATCCGCAAGGAATTGCACGTGTTCGGCGACGACTACGACACGCCCGACGGCACGGGCGTGCGCGACTACATCCATGTGACCGATCTCATCTCCGGGCACATCGCCGCGCTGAAAAAGCTGGAAACGAAGCCCGGCTGCATCATCCACAACCTCGGCACGGGCAACGGAACCAGCGTCCTTGAGATGGTCCGCCGCTTTGAGGCCGTCAACGGTGTGAGCGTACCCTACCGCATCGTTGCCAGACGCCCCGGCGACGTGGCGAGCTGCTATGCCGATCCGTCCAAGGCGTTTGAGGAGCTGGGCTGGAAAGCCGTGAAAAACCTCGACGACATGGTACGCGACAGTTGGCTGTGGCAGTTGAAGGGCGCGAAGAACTAAACCGGATGCGATCGAGCCGACGTAAGGAGGGGATTCCCATGCAGTGCCATTTTCACAATCCCGTCAGTATCCATTCCGGCCCCGGCATGCGCCGCCGGATCGGGGCGCTGGCCGCGAAATACGGAAAAAAGGCGCTTATCGTCACCACCGGCAGCGCACACTCCCGGTCGCTCGCCGAAGAAGCGGGCGCTTCGCTGGAAGCCGCCGGGATCGGCTGGGCGCACTACAGCGGCATCCGTCCAAACCCGCTGGGCTCGATGGCGGCTGAGGGCGCTCAGGCGGCCCGCGTCAACGGGTGCGACATGGTCATCGGGATCGGCGGCGGCAGCGTCATGGACGCAAGCAAGGGCATCGCCTTCGCCTATTACAACGACGCGCCGATCTTCGACTACATCTACGGGCGCAGACAGGGCGGGCAGGCCCTGCCCATCCTGCTCATCGCCACCACGGCGGGGACGGGCAGCGAAGGCAACTGGACCGCCGTGTTCACCGACACGGATCATGTAAAAAAGGGATTCGCCCTGCCCGCCTTATACCCCAAGGAAAGCATCGTCGATCCGGAGCTCATGACCACGCTCTCCAGCCGGGGCATTGCGGGGCCCGGCTTCGACGCGCTGGCCCACGCCATCGAATCGTTCCTCTCCGTCCGCGCCAACCCGTTCAGCAAGTTGTATTCGCGTCAGGCAATCCTCTGGCTGAATGAAGGCCTGCCCAAGGTACAGGCCAACCCCTCCGATCTCGAAACGTGGGAACGGGTGGCGCTGGGAAGCACGTTCGCGGGCATCGCCATCGGCAGCGCGGGCTGTACCGCCCCGCACGGCATCGAACACCCAATCAGCGGCCTGCTCAACGTCGCGCACGGCGAAGGGCTTGCCGCCATTTATCCGGAGTACATGCGGTTCATGCGGCCCCACGCACAGGCGGATTTTGCCGAGCTCGCCCGGCTTCTGGGCGCGGAAACCTCCGGCCTTACGGAAGAGGAAGCCTCCCTACGCGCCGTCGAACAGGTGGATGCCCTTCTGAAAACGCTGGGGATCGCCTTCACCCTGTCCGACCTCGGCGTGGAGGAAAGCCAGCTCGAATGGCTGGCCCGGACTGCGCTGGACAGTATGCCCGCCGTATTCGCCAACAATCCCGCACCGATGACTTTCGACGACGTCAAGGCCATTCTGGAACGCCGCCTGTAAATCCTCAGCTTCACACAAACGGGCGGCCCTGAAATCCGAAGATCTCAGGGCCGCTCGTGTATCCGGTCTTCACCGGAGGGCCTCGCCCGTCAGGGCAAAGAAGGTGCGGAGGACGGGCCGCCTTTGCCTCTCCCCCGTTTCCAACTTACGAAAAGTCTTTCCACACCTGTACGCCGGTATAGCATTCCACGGCGACAAGGATGATCAAAAGGACATTGATGGCCCCGTGGATGAGGGGCAGGATCTTCCGCTTTTTCTTATAGCGGTTCATGATGTACCCGGTGATCAGCCCAAGGACGGCCAGCCCGATGATGGGCCACGCCAATTCGGCATGCAGCCCGGTAATGTGCGTGCTGCCGAACAAATCCAGCGTCACATAAAAGCCGAGCGCCCCCAGAATCCACAAAACGAGGGCCACTGTCCCAAGCCTTACATGCTGCTTCCACGGGAAAAGCGTCTTCTTGCCGAGCAGCATCGCCACCCGTTTCAGCCCCTGCCACATGGCCCATACTCCGAGAACGGCGGCGCATACCTGCATCAACGGATGCACCCACAGCAAAACCTCACTCATGCTTCCTCCTCTTTGCACCGCCTTCTTAGGGGAAGTCGGTAGTTAGTAATAGTTACTGACAGCGAATTTTTAGAGCATTTCGCGTTGGGAAGCAAGCTTTTTCTGAACCAGTGCATCAAACAGGCAGGCCGCACCTGCCTGGCAACGTGCCCAAGCAGCCCATAAAAAAGCCCTCCCGATCAGCCGACCGGGAGGACGAAAGAAGCTGGTGGAAGCCTTATTCATACATGGGCAAGTACTGCAGCACGAAAAGGATATGGCACACGGCGGTAATACAGCCGTATATGAGCAGCACATAAATGGTCAAAGAGCCGCCCGGAGCGCTATAGGCCGCCGCCGGGAACTTCTTGCGGCTGGCCCACAGCATGAGGGCCGGGACGATGACCGACCAGATGGTTGCGGCGAGGCCCGCCCAGCCGATGGCCGCGAGGAAGCCGTCCGGCTTGATGAGCCCGCCGAGCAAGGGCGGCAGGAACGTCACGAGAGTCGTTTTGGCCCTGCCCATAACGGAGTCATCGAACTTGCACAAGTCGGCCATATAGTCGAAAAGGCCGAGCCCCGCGCCGAGGAACGAAGTCGCCACAGCGAAGAAGGAAAACGCCTCCAGCATACGGAGGATGAAGCTGCTGTCGATGCCGGAACCGGCGGCACGGATGAGATCCCCGACATTGCCGCCCGCGGCGATCACGGACTTAAACTGTTCACGGGAGATGATCCCATCGGCGGCCACAATCCACGCGACATAACAGAGTAAGGCAATCAGGGTGCCGTAGCGCAGGCACTTATTGATATCGGTCGGCCTCTTGCCGAAATACTTGACAAGGCTGGGTACGGAGGCATGGAAACAAAACGAGGTAAGGTAGGTGGAAAGCGCACACCAAATGAAGATGGCCGCCCCGCCGCCGGATCCGTTTTCGCCCAGATCAAGCAGCACGGGCAAACGGATCTGCGACAGCATACCGGTCATGGACAGGATGAAGGTCAACACCATGCCGCCCATCAGGATGACCGAAAGCCGATCCACAAACCGGGTGCTCCACCAAACGCAGGCCATGAGGATCAGCGAGAAAAACAGGCTTGAACCCATCATGCCGGGATCGCTGCCCGTCACCGCCATAATGGTCTGCTGCACGGTGGACCCGCCGCCGCTCACATAGGCATACACCAGAATATACAGGACGAAGGCCACGGCAAGCCCGTTGATCGTGCTCCAGACGGGGCCAAGCGTATCCTGAACGAGCGTGTGGAAGCTGCTGCCCGGCTCGTAATGCAGGTTCACTTCCAGAATGGCCTGGCTCGCGCGCAGCATCAACAGCCACGTCAGGGCCATCAGCAGCGTCAGGTGCAGACTCCTGAAAGAGTGGGATTCGGTTCCGGAGTGATCATCTCGAAAGATGGATATATTG
>URTO01000231.1 GCA_900550745.1 uncultured Desulfovibrio sp.
ACACAGCCTATGAAAAAAACGGGGAAGGATGTTGTTGGACATCCCTCCCCATCTTTCACCCTTGCTATTCGGGCTTCGCCTTCACTTTCTTGTGGGCATGAACCGCTCTGGGAAGGACGAGGTTCAACAGCACCCCGGTGACGGCGGCAAGCCCGATGCCGCCAAGACGGAACGAGCCGATATTAAAGGTCATGCCGCCCACGCCGAAGATGATGATCAGCGCGACGACGGCGAGGTTGCGGGGTTCCATCAAGTCTTCACCGGCGCGAACCAGCGTGTTCAGGCCCACCACCATGATGGCCCCGAACAGCAGGATCATGATCCCGCCCATGACCGGGACGGGGATGGAGCTCAAGAACGCGCCGAGTTTGTTGACGCATGAGAGCACGATGGCCCAAATGGCGGCCCACGTCATGACGCCGGGGTTGAATGCGCGTGTCAGGGCCACCGCCCCGGTCACTTCCGAATAGGTCGTGTTCGGCGGCCCGCCGAGGAAGCTCGCCAGCATCGTGGCGATGCCGTCGCCGAGCATGGTGCTCTTGATGCCGGGATCTTTGAGGAAGTCCTTCCCCGCCACCGAACTGATGGCGATGATGTCCCCGAAATGCTCAATGGCGGGGGCGAGGGTAATGGGGATGATGAACAGGATGGCTTCCCAGCGGAATTCCGGGAATACGAAATCCGGGACGCCGAACCACGGCGCGGCGATCACCTTGCTGAAATCATGGATGCCGAGCGCAATGGAACACAGGTAGCCTACGGCGATGCCCGACATGATGGGGACAAGGCGCATCATGCCGCGCCCAAGCAGGGAAACGAGCACCGTCGTCACCAGCGCCGCCATCGAGACGATCAGCGCCGTCTCCTCTGGGACGAGCACCGCGCTGCCGTCCCCGGCCTTGCCGAGGGCCATGTTCACCCCGGTCGGGGCCAGCACAAGGCCGATGACGATGATCACCGGCCCGGTCACAATGGGCGGCAGCAGGCGCATGATGATCTCCGTGCCGCGCCAACGGATGATGAAACTCAGCACCACATAGACGGCACCGGCCATGACCATGCCGCCGAGCGTCGCGGGAAGCCCCCAAGTCTGCACCCCATAGATGATCGGCGCAATGAACGCAAAGGACGACGCAAGGAAAATGGGCACCTTGCCGCGTGTGCAAACCTGAAAGACCAACGTGCCCACGCCGGCCGTAAACAGGGCCACGTTGGTGCTCATGCCCGTCAGGATCGGCACCAGCACCAGCGCGCCGAACGCCACGAAAAGCATCTGCGCACCGAGCAGGGAATCTTTCAGCCGAAAGGAATACGTCGTATCCGACTCCATCTCCACTCCTCAGAAAAAATGTATGTTCCCTGTCCACCGGCGGTTCCCATATGCCGGGCTGTTGGTGAACCGCCCTTTTCAGCCGGAACGGGGGCAGCGCCCCGCCGCCTGCCGCTACCGCGTGCCGAAAATGCGGTCACCGGCGTCACCGAGGCCGGGGATGATATAGCCGTGCTCGTCGAGATGGGAATCGACGGCGGCCGTATAGATGTCTACGTCCGGGTGCGCTTCTTCAACGCGCTTGATGCCTTCGGGGGCGCATACGAGGTTGAGGCTGAGGATGCGCTTGCAGCCGCGCTTTTTGAGGAGGTCAATCGTGGCGATGAGCGATCCGCCGGTCGCCAGCATGGGGTCAAGGATGATGGCGATGCGCTGGTCGATCTCCTTGGCGAGCTTCACGTAGTATTCCACGGGCTCCAGCGTCTCTTCATTCCGGTACAGGCCGACGACGCTGATTTTCGCGCCGGGGATCATGTCCAGCACGCCGTCCATGAGGCCGAGCCCGGCCCGAAGGATGGGGACGATGGTCACCATCTTCCCGGAAATGGATTCCACTTCCACAGGCCCGGCCCAGCCCTTGATGACCCGCTTTTCGGTCTTGAAATGCTTGGTGGCTTCATATGTGAGCAGCCGGGAGATTTCCTTCGCCAACATGCGGAACTCGCTGGTGGAGGTGGATTCTTTCCTAAGGATGCCCAGTTTGTGCCGCACGAGAGGATGATCAACTACATGAACCGCCATACCCATTCTCCTCAGAATAAAAGGATTCCCGAAACGCTTCCAAAGCGTATGGGGGCCCCGAAGCGGGAAGCCAACCCTATCCAACAGGCCAAATAAATTGAAAGACCTTATGCCGAGGCCGAGGGTTTGTCAAAATCACGCCCAAGGCGGGCGCCCTCGGCACGCCCCAAGAACGGCCTCCGCAGGCTTGGGCAAGAGCCTCTGCCGATGGTGGGGGAGTCTTTGCAAAATTGTATTTTACATTTTTGTAAACAATAATATTCCCTTTGAGATAGGCGCAGTTATGCGAAAAACGGCAAAAATGCCTTGCCAAAAAAACTGAAAAGGCATAAAAACGGCACACATTTTCCTTCAAATCCCGTTTCAGGGCGTACCACGGGATTGTGTGTTTCTCAAATTGTCAAAACAGGGGCCCTCTCCCCCTGAGAAAGGGAGGGGCCCCCGCCAAGGAGCTTACGTCATGGCTTCGAGCTACGTGCAGAAAGTTATCCGCAGTGTGAAGAAGAGCAACCCCCATCAGCCGGAGTTCATTCAGGCACTGGAAGAAGTCCTCCACTCGCTGGAACCGCTTTTCCTGAGGGATCCCAAGTATCAGCAGAACGGCATCCTCGAACGCATCGTCGAACCCGAACGCCAGATCATGTTCCGCGTGGCATGGACGGACGACAAGGGCCGCGTGCAGGTGAACCGCGGCTACCGCGTCCAGTTCAACTCCGCCCTCGGCCCCTACAAGGGCGGCTTCCGCTTCCACCCCAGCGTCAACCTGAGCATCCTGAAATTCCTCGGCTTTGAGCAGATTTTCAAGAACAGCCTGAGCGGCCTCTCCATCGGCGGCGCCAAGGGCGGCAGCGATTTCGATCCCAAGGGCAAATCCGACGCCGAAGTCATGCGTTTCTGCCAGGCCTTCATGACGGAAGCCTCCCGTTACATCGGCAGCACCATCGACGTGCCCGCCGGGGACATCGGCGTGGGGGCCCGCGAAATCGGCTATATGTTCGGCCAGTACAAGCGCCTGACCTCCAGCTTTGAAGGCGTGCTCACCGGCAAGGGCCTCAAATGGGGCGGCTCGCTGGCCCGCAAGGAAGCCACCGGGTACGGAAGCGTCTACTTCGCCTCCAACATGCTCAAGGCCCGCAATATGGATCTGGAAGGCGCCGTCTGCGCCGTGTCCGGCTCCGGCAACGTGGCTATCTACACCATCGAAAAGCTGTACCAGCTTGGCGCCAAGCCTGTGACCGCCAGCGACTCGCGCGGCTGCATCTACCACCCCGCCGGCATCAACCTCGACGTCCTCAAGCAGGTCAAGGAAGTCGAGCGCGCGTCCCTCACGCGCTACGCCGAGCTCTGCAAGGACGCCAAATACATCCCCGCGAAGGAATACCCCAAAGATCAGCATCCCGTGTGGAACGTGCCCTGCAAGCTCGCCTTCCCCAGCGCCACGCAGAACGAGCTCAGCGGCACCGACGCGGCCAACCTCATCAAGAACGGCTGTGTCCTCGTATGCGAAGGCGCCAACATGCCCTCCACTCCCGAAGCCGTGGAAGCCTTCCTTCAGGCCGGGCTCGCCTTCGGCCCCGGCAAGTGCGCCAACGCGGGCGGCGTGTCCACCAGCCAGCTCGAAATGGCCCAAAACGCCAGCATGCAGTCTTGGACTTTTGAAGAAGTCGACGCCAAGCTCAAGAACATCATGGCCAACATCTTCAAGGCCGCCCATGACACCGCCGAGGAATTCGGCGTGCCCGGCAACTATGTCCTCGGCGGCAACATCGCCGGCTTCCGTAAGGTGGCCGACTCCATGATTGAGCAGGGCCTGTATTAAGAGAGAGAGAGAGAGAGAGAGACCGGGGGAGGACCTTTCTGAAGAAAGGTCTCTCCCCCGGACCCCCTCCCCAAAGACTTCCGACTGGTGGGGAGGCAGCGCGGCGGCAGTTCCGAAACGCCATCGCCATTCCCCAAAACCGCCCCACTCTCCACCGAGCATGGCGGGCAACTGTCACCCGTCTTAATAGGCTGACGCCCATAAAAAGAGCCCGGATGTGAACGCATCCGGGCTCTTTCCGTTTTTTCCACAATCCTCATTTCCCCCATCTCTATTATGCGGCATCGCTCCCGCCATTCCCATTTGGTAAGAAAAAAGCAACGGAGGCACAGTGCGTGTTGCAGGACAGGCGTTTTAGTTGGAAAAGTCCGTTCCCTAGGTCGCGTCGGCATTTTTTTACATATAATTATTTAGGCTGTGTCATAGAAAACGGTTGATGCTTTAT
>URTO01000232.1 GCA_900550745.1 uncultured Desulfovibrio sp.
ACAGGAAATCGTCGCCCCCCATACCGGTGTGGTGACGTTCGGTTCGCTCAAGCTGGGAGATAAGGTCATCGGCCCGAACGGTACATGGAAGGAACGGCCCGGAACGCTTATCGCCACCATCACGCGCGAACGCAACCCGAAGCCGCTCAACGCGGTTCAGAAGGGCGAACTCTGCGCAATCCATAGCGAGTTGGAAGGGACGTACGTACAGGCGGGCACCCCGCTCGCCACCATCCGGCACTTTTTGTCCAAGGACGAGGTGCTGCGCATCCTGCTCAAGCAGGCGCTTAACCTCTTTGTGGCTCCCGAACGGGCCAAATATTATTTTGTTCCCCAGATCGACACCAAAATCAAGGTGTCGGGTTGCCGTTCCGTCTCCGTCTACGAAGGCATGGAACTGTTCATCGTCTCCCGTATGAAACGGGAAATGCCTCTGTACTACACCGGCCCGGACGGGCTCATCTATACGGTGTACTTTGAACACAACGAAAACGTGGACGCGGGAAGCCCGCTGATCGGCGTCTGCCCCCCGGATCAGCTTCAGCAGATCGAAGAGGTCGTGCTGAAAGTCCAGACCGAATGGCAGGAGCAGGAATAACATGGGCAAACTCCTCCAGATCCGCGTCAGCGCATGGACATACCGCGAAGAGGACGTCGTCCGGGCATGGCCCGCTCTGACGGCCTTGGCGTGGCCCCGTCCCCAGTACCCCGGCGAGAAACGCGGCGTGCTGGAATTGGTGACGGCGCTGGAAAACGGCCTTTCGTTTGAAGGCTGGCCCAAGGCTGTCGCCGATGGCCTTCGGGAAGGCATCGGACGCGCCGCCGCCGTCAAAAAGGAACTGGAGGAAGCGCTTTTCCAGTGGGAACCGCGCAAGGCCAACGGGCTGAGCGAAACGCTGGAAGAGGAACTTGCCACATTGAACGAACGGGCGCCCAAGCCCTAGCGGGTGCCCTGCAAGGAGTTATCATGCTGAATAAGGTTATGATCATCGGCAGGCTCGGCCGCGATCCCGAACTGCGTTATTCCCAGAGCGGCAGCCCCGTCTGCACGCTCAACATCGCCACAGACGAATCCTACACGGATCGCGACGGCAACCGTGTGGATCGTGCCGAGTGGCACCGCGTCGTGGTGTTCCAGAAAGCGGCGGAGAACTGCTCCCAGTACCTGACCAAGGGCAGCCTTGTGTTTGTGGAAGGCAGCCTGCAGACCCGCAAATGGCAGGATCAGCAGGGGCAGGATCGCTACACCACCGAAATCAAGGCACAGCGCGTCCAGTTCCTCGACAAGCGCGGGAGCGAACAGAGCGGCATGTCCGGCGGCAGCGAAGGCGGCTACAGCGCTCCCCGCCGTCCCGCCCAGCCCAGCGGCAACCGTCCCCAGCAGCGCCCGCAGCAGCGTCAGGACGACTATGAAGATCTGGGCCCTGCGTTTCCTTCCGAGGCCAGCGGCATGGATGACGTACCGTTCTAGAGAAATATTGGGAGGGAAAGGGGAACCTTTCTCCAGAAAGTTCCACTTTCCCTCCCCCTTCCCATCCCATCCTAAGACGTTTGACTGGTGGGGAGGTCACGCGGATGGAGTCCGTTCCGGTGTACGGCTGGGGAGACGGGGTTTCCGTATTTGACTCAAAAGTAACTTTTCCGCATTATATGCGTGTTCGTTGATGGCAACGCCTCTGAAACACGCGCCATCAGATCACAGGGGAGCACCTTGGAAAGAGGCGAGCTCCATTTTTCATCCATAAACACGAGGCACTGATCATAGCTACTCGACTGGAAGGCAACACGGCGGGCCTGAAGCCCAGCCAGATGAAGGCGCTGACGCGTCTGGGGCAACGGCGATACCCCGTACGGGGTGGATATACGACGGAACAGGCCCGCGAACTTGCGCTCCTTTCGCGTGCGCTCGGCCGTCAGGTTGGGCTCGTCATCGATCGGCAGGGCAAGGTGGACATGGTGATCGTGGGCGATCCCACGTCCATCCTGATCCCGGAATTACCGCGCGGGCGTGGTGCGGGGGGCCGTCTGCGCGGCATCCGCCTGATGCACACGCACCTTTCACCGGACGGGCTTTCCCAAGAAGACTTGATGGACATGCTGTTCCTGCGCCTAGACAGCGTTTCCGTACTGACCGTCAATGATTACGGCGATCCCGTCAGCTTTCAAAGCGGGCACCTGCTTCCCCCAAATGCCGACAGCAAGCCTTACCGCGTCCATCCCATGACCGCATGGGATCGCGTGGACATCGATTTCAACGCCGAAGCCGTCTCGCTGGAAGAGGAGCTTGGCCGCGTGCTCTCCGAAGCGTCCGAGGCGGGGGACAGCCCCAGGGCGATCCTCGTATCCGTCTCGCCCCTTCCCCGCGCCGTACAAGAAATGCACATCGAAGAGCTCCGGGAGCTGGCGCGCAGTGCGGGCATTGTGGTGACCGGGACGCTTATCCAGCGGGTCGCCGACATCCATCCCCGGCATATTTTGGGTAAAGGCAAGCTGGCGGAACTTGAGATTTTGGCTTTGCAGGGCCAAGCCTCGCTGATCATCTTTGACGGCGAACTTACCCCCGCTCAGCTCAACAGCCTTTCGGAAGTCACCGAGCGCAAAGTGCTCGACCGTACCCAGCTCATTCTGGACATCTTTGCCCAGCGCGCCACGACCAGGGCGGGCAAGCTGCAGGTGGAAATGGCGCAGCTCAAGTATACGCAGCCCCGGCTTGTGGGCAAAAACCGGGCTATGGACAGGCTCATGGGCGGCATCGGAGGCCGTGGCCCCGGGGAAACCAAACTGGAAACGGACAGACGCCGCATTCGTGAACGAATCGCCAAGATCAAGAAAGAGCTTGAAGGGCTGCGCCAGCAACGGGCCTTTACCCGTGCCCGCCGCGCCCGGCAGGGTTTGCCGGTGGCTGCTCTGGTGGGCTATACCAATGCCGGGAAGTCAACGCTCCTCAACGCCCTGACCCGTTCGGAAGTACTGGCGGAAGACAAGCTGTTCGCCACGCTGGATCCCACCACCCGGCGGCTCCGCTTCCCCGAAGAACATGAGCTGGTGCTGGCGGATACGGTCGGCTTTATCCGCAACCTCCCAAAAGAATTGACCGAAGCGTTCCAAGCCACCCTTGAGGAACTGGAGGCCGCCGATCTTTTGCTGCATGTGGCCGACGCTTCACATCCTGAACTCGACCGCCAGATTGCGGCTGTGGACGGCATCCTTGCCGATATGGAGCTGAACGAGGTTCCGCGTATCCTCATCCTCAACAAATGGGATCGGCTGGAGGATGAGATGCGCGATATCCTGCGCGACAGGTGGCCCGACGCCCTGCCCATTTCGGCGGAAAACCGGGACGGCCTCAACGCGCTCTCCCGCTACATAGAAAACACCATCCACTGGGAAACGACGGCCCACATCGAAATAACCGGGCCCATGCCCAAAATATACTGACAAATTATCCTGTTCTGGAAAACGGTACGCGCCCTCTCCCAAAGCCGACATCTCAACACAAGATACAAAACGCGCCATAGGGATAAGGAAATCCCCTTGATCCCGTGGCGCGTTTTCTTCGGTGCCCCCACGCCGTTCCAAAAGCCTATGAGAAAAAAGGAGGCACAAAAGCCACAGCTCGCTCAACACGAAGCGCCAATCCACCCTGACCGTGGGGCGGACGTACGGTAGGATCCCCTTCCGCATCCCCATCAGTCGGACAGCCTTGAGGGGAAAAGGGAAGGCACGACTCGACAGCTCCCTTACCCGTTCCCCTTTTCTCCCCCTCCCTCCTGGAGTTCTCTTTGGAGGTAAATCAAAATTCGGGCGGCGGCGACGGCATCCGAACCCGCATGGTGATGCTCAAGCGGGATGCCGCAATAACGGCAAACCGCGTCGAGCTTATGCGAAGGGAGCTTGAGCTTCCTGCGCGATTCCCGCAGCGTGCATACGAAAGGAAGATCCGGAAGGGCTATGCCGTTGGCCTGACAGCAGGCTTCCAACACCCGCCGATCAAAAGGGGCGTTGTGCGCGACAAGATGCGTAACGCCTTGCAGAAACGAAGCCATCTGCGGCCAAAATTCCAAAAACGTGGGGCTGTCCTGCACATCCTTCCACGTGATGCCGTGAACCCATGTGAACAGGATACGCCTCCTCGGTGGACGGATCAGGCTGTACAGCGTGTCGACGACTTCGCCGCCGCGCACTTTCGCCAATCCTACGGCACAGGCACTGTCCGGCTGATAGTCGGCGGTTTCAAAATCCAAAGCGGCATATACGGGGTCGGCCATTAATGTCTTTCCAACAAAAAAGGCGGGGAAATCCCCCGCCCTT
>URTO01000233.1 GCA_900550745.1 uncultured Desulfovibrio sp.
AAGAGCCGCAGACTGATTGAGATACGGGCAAGCGTGGAAAACAGTTTCTCCATCATAAAAAGCCAAGTGGAAGCCCTGTTGCGGCAGGGGGAGGGCCGGATCCCGGATTTTTATTCCTACGCCGAAGAGCTGGTGAAGATGCACCCGAGCACCATCAACATCAATCTGGCCCCCGGCGGCGTCGTTGCCAAAGTGTATCCGTTTGAGCGCAACAAGAAGGCCATCGGGCACGATTTGTTCGCCAATGCCGAGCGTTCCCGCGAGGCGCTGCTGGCGCGGGATTCGGGCAGGGCCACCATTGCCGGCCCGTTCGGGCTGATTCAGGGCGGCTACGCGATGGCGGTCAGGCTTCCCGTGTTCATGGGTGAGCCGGAAGGGGACATTCCGGCGCAGGAGACGTTCTGGGGGCTCATCTGCGTGACCTTCGCCTTTCCGGATGTGCTCGATCCGGTGAAACTCGAATACCTCGACAAACAGAACTATGTGTATCAGCTTTCCCGCATCCACCCTGATACGGGGGATCGGGTTGTGCTGCTGCGTTCCGCCGAAACGCTGATCGAGCCAGTGGAAAGGAAGGTGCACCTGCCCAATGCGGACTGGATCCTGAGCGTGACGCCCAAGGGCGGGTGGAACTGGAGCATCCGGTACGCTTCTTTCGGCATCGCCACCTTCATCAGCATCCTGTTCTCATGCGTGGTGGGTTTGGCCGTGGATCTTGCCCATCAAAAGAAGCGGCTGGAATTGATGTCGGAGCACGATCCCCTGACGGGGCTTCCCAACCGCCGCGTCTTGTTCCGTGAGCTGGAGAAGGCGATGGAGGCGAAGCGGCCCTTTGCGCTCTGTTACATGGATCTGGACGACTTCAAGCAGGTCAACGACACGTACGGCCATGATTGCGGCGACCAGTTGCTGAACGGGTTCGCGGAACGGCTCCAGAGCGCCCTGTCGACGGCGGGCACGCTGATCCGGCTGGGCGGCGACGAGTTCATCGCTATCCTGTACGGCGTCAGCGATCGGCGCATTGCCGTAGAGCGGTTCCGCCGGATGCTGGAAGCCATCGGAAGCGAACCCTACCATTTTGAAGGCATAGACCTGAACCCCACGGTGAGCATGGGGCTGGCGCTGTACCCTTCCGAGGCCCATTCCTTGGAAACGCTGATGCGGCTGGCCGATGCCGATATGTACGGACACAAGAAGCGCCGCCGTTGCCGGAGCGGGGCAGGAATGTCCCCGTCGGCTGATGGGGCGTCATGCAGTACGGGCGTGTAAGCCCACCGTATTGCATCTGGGAAGGATAATAAGATTGGCTCTGTTATCGTTTGTAGTTGTTTCATCTCCATAGTGCGGTGAAAATACAGCCTTTTTCTCCGGTTTTCCCCTTGGCGGGATCTACGGCTAAGACATTTTAAAGGAAAAAGGCATCAACCATTTTCTATGACACAGCCAAAGAAAAGCCCCGGAAAAAAATTCCGTGGCGCTGCTGGGTGAAGGTGCGGGGGCAGGAGCCCCTGTTTCAAAGCGCTTGGGCATATACGGCACAGGGGATGTCCGGGAGCGGGCTTTACAGCACATTGGGGGTGCGGAAGGGCTCCGTCAGATACGGCGGAGGCCCAAACCGGGCAGGCTGAATTTTTTCAGGCCGCCGCACGGATGGGCGAAGGCCCGCGGCAAGGCCCCATACGGCACGGGGGTGCGGCACTGGTGGGGATGGGACGAAAAAGTAATGTATCCTTGCGGGGAAACGCGGTACGTGGACGTGAAGGGCCGGGGCATGTGACGGGCGGGCGCGCTCAGGAAAACCATGTCCCTGCGGCCTTGACAAAGGAATTCTAAATGGTAATGAATTTCGTATTCAATTAATGGGGCACGGCGGCATGGCCGTGCGGGGACGCCAACAAAAACCAAAGGAGATCATTATGTCGCTGATCAATAAGGAAGTAAGCGAATTCAGCGTTCAGGCTTTTCAGGACAACGCCTTCAAGACCGTGACCAAGGCCGATATCCTTGGGAAATGGGCCGTGTTTTTCTTCTATCCGGCGGACTTTACGTTCGTGTGCCCCACCGAGCTTGAGGATCTCGCCGAAAAATATGAAGATTTCAAATCCATTGGATGCGAGGTCTATTCGGTTTCGTGCGACAGCCATTTCGTCCACAAGGCGTGGCACGATGCCTCGAAGACCATACAGAAAATCAAATACCCCATGCTCGCGGATCCCACCGGCGCGCTGGCCAGGGATTTCGACGTGATGATCGAATCGGAAGGCATGGCCGAACGGGGCAGCTTCATCATCAACCCCGAAGGCCGCATCGTGGCTTACGAGGTCATCGCCGGGAACGTGGGCCGTAACGCGGACGAGCTGTTCCGCCGGGTGCAGGCTTCCCAGTTCGTGGCCTCGCACGGCGATCAGGTATGCCCCGCCAAGTGGCGGCCCGGCGCGGAAACCCTGAAGCCCAGCCTCGACCTCGTGGGCCTACTGTAATGGACGCCGCCCGGACTGCGGATCTGTACGACGCCGTGGTGGTGGGGGGCGGCCCGGCAGGGCTTGCCGCCGCCCTCTACCTTGCCCGCGCCCGGTACAGGGTGCTTGTCGTGGAAAAGGACGCCTTCGGCGGGCAGATAGCCCTCACCGCCGAAGTGGTGAATTATCCCGGCGTGGAAAGAATTGACGGCCATTCGCTCACCGAGGCGATGCGCCGTCAGGCCCGGCATTTCGGCGCGGAGTTCCTGCTGGCCGAAGCGCAGGGGATCGACGTGGACGGGGATTTCCGCATCGTGCGCACGAGCCGGGGGGCTTTCCGGTGCTTCACCGTGCTGCTCTCCACCGGGGCCCATCCCCGCAAGGTGGGCTTTGAAGGCGAGGAGGCGTTCCGGGGCCGGGGCGTGGCCTACTGCGCCACATGCGACGGCGGGTTCTTTACGGGCAGGGACGTGTTTGTGGTGGGCGGCGGGTTCGCCGCCGCCGAGGAAGCCATGTACCTCACCCGCTACGCCCGCTCCGTGACCATGCTCGTGCGCCGGGGCACGCTGTCCTGCGCCGAAAGCATCGCCGAGCAGGTGCTGGCCCACGAATCCGTCCGGGTGCGCTTCAATACCGTCCTGGAAGCGGTGGAAGGCGACACGGCCCTGCGCCGCGCCGTGTTCCGCGACACCGTGACCGGGCGGCAGGAAACGTATGCGCCGCCTGAGGGCGAGAGCTTCGGGGTATTCGTCTTCGCCGGGTACGAACCGGCCTCGCGGCTTGCCGAAGGGCTTGCGGAGCTGACCGAGCGGGGCAATATCGTTACCGACAGGGAACAACGGACGCGGACGGAAGGGATCTACGCCGCCGGGGACGTGTGCGACAAGCGGCTGCGCCAAGTGGTCACCGCCGTCTCGGACGGGGCCGTTGCCGCTACCGCCATCGAACGCTATGCGGCGGACATGCAGCGCAAGACGGGGCTGCGCCCGCAGCGCCCGGAAGCCGCCGATACGGGGCACAATGGGGCGGCCCCGCGCGAGCCGCATCCGCAAGGCCCGGCAGCCGCGGCTTCCGGCGCCCCGAAGGCCCCTTCAGGAAATGCCCGCGGTGCAGGGGACGGGTTCCTCACGGCTGAGCAGCGGGAACAGCTTGCGGGCGTCTTCGCCCGGATGGAAAGCCCGCTCACCCTGAAGGCGGAACCGGACGGACGCCCGGTTTCGGAAGATCTGCGCCGGATGCTCCTGGAGCTCGCGGCGTTGACGGATAAGCTGACCGTGGAGTGGACGCCGCCGTCTGACGGGCCGGAACGCCCCTGCGTGCGGGTTTTTCGGGCGGACGGGAGCGATACCGGCATTGCCTTCCACGGCGTCCCCGGCGGGCATGAGTTCAATTCGTTCATCGTGGGCCTGTACAACGCGGCGGGCCCCGGCCAGAGCATCGATCCGGCCCTTGCCGAGGCCATCGCCGCCATCGGCAGGCCGCTGGAGCTGCAAATCGTGGTTTCCCTGACCTGCACCATGTGCCCGGAACTGGTGATGGCGGCGCAAAAAATCGCCGTCTCAAACCCGCTGGTGACAGCCAAGGCCTACGATGTGAACCTTTTCCCGGAACTGCGGGAACGGTACAAAATCATGAGCGTGCCTTGCCTCATCATCAACAAGACGAAGGTGGCTTTCGGCAAAAAGACGCTCGCCCAACTGCTGGAATTGCTGGCGGAACTGGAGGCCGGGCACGCTGGGTGATTTCCATAGGCTGTGTCCTAGAAAATGGTTGATGCTTTTTTCCGGAAAGTGAATAATGCTTTGCCCTTTGAAGGAAATGCGACGGAAGTTTTT
>URTO01000234.1 GCA_900550745.1 uncultured Desulfovibrio sp.
CTCATCGAGGGCCTGTCTCTGGACGTCAAGCCCGGCCAGCGCATCGCCATCGTCGGTCCCACCGGCTGCGGCAAGACAAGGGCGTACGCCTGATGCGCTATGCGGACCTCTCGGAAAAGCAGCGCAAATTCCTCGACGGCTATTTCAGGAACGAAATCTACCCTATCCTGACCCCTCAGGCCATCGATCCGGGCCACCCCTTCCCAATGATCTCCAATACCAGCCTCAACTTCATCATCCAACTGCGCAGCCGTGACGGCGTGACCCGGTTCGCGCGCCTGAAGTGCCCCAACAACATATCCCGCTTCGTCTTCATCCCCCGGAACAAGGAGGCCAAAACCTATGCCTCGCTCGGCTTCAACGCCAACGTTCGTGAAAGCGACATCATCCTGCTGGAGGATCTGATTGCCGAATACCTCGGTTCCCTGTTCCCCGGCAACACTGTCATCAACGCCGGGCTGTTCCGCATCACGCGCAATACCGACGTGGAAATCGAGGAGGACGAAGCCGACGATCTGCTGGAGGCCGTCAAGGATCTGGTGGAACAGCGGCGCTTCGGCGACGTGGTGCGCCTTGAGATAGCCCACGGCACGGCCAAGGAGCTCAGCGCGTTCCTGACCGAACGGCTGGGGATGCAGCCGTTCCAGATTTACCGGGTCAAGGGGCCGCTGGCCTTTTCCGAACTCATGGCCCTTTACGGCGTGGACAGGCCGGGCTTGAAGGAATCCCCCTTTTACGGACACACGCCGAGCGTATTTCAGGAAGGCGACATCTATGCGCACATCCAGAGCCGGGATATTTTCCTCTTCCATCCCTACGACAGCTTCACCCCGGTTTTAGATTTCATCCGCCGCTCCAGCGAGGACCCCGGCGTCATCGCCATCAAACAGACGCTCTACCGCGTGGGCAACGCTTCGCCCATCGTGAAGGCCCTTATCGAAGCCCGGCGATCCGGCAAGCAGGTCACCGCCGTGGTCGAGCTGAAAGCCCGCTTTGACGAGGAGCGCAACATCACGTGGGCCGAGGAAATGGAAAAGGCGGGCGTCAACGTGGTCTACGGGCTCGTCGGCATGAAGATACACGCCAAGCTCTGCCTTGTGGTTCGGCGCGAACCGGATGGGGTTTCCCGCTACGTGCATATCGGCACCGGCAACTACAACCCCTCCACCGCCAAGATGTACACCGACATGGGGCTGATCACCGCCAACCCGGACATCTGCGCGGACGTGACCGATCTCTTCAACGTCATGACCGGATACGCCCACCGCGAGCAATACAGGGAACTGCTCGTCTCCCCGCTGTCCATGCGCCGCTCCCTGCTGGAGATGATCCAGTGCGAGACGGCCCTGCACCAGCAATACGGAAACGGCGAAATCATTTTCAAATGCAACCAGTTGGTGGATAAGTACGTTATCCGGGCCCTGTACAGGGCTTCTATGGAGGGCGTGCGCGTCCGGCTTCAGGTGCGCGGCATCTGCTGCCTGCGCCCCGGCGTGAAGGGCATCAGCGACAACATCGAGGTGACCTCCATCGTCGGGCGTTTTCTGGAACACGCCCGCGTCTACTGGTTCAACGCCAATGGGGAAGGCCGCCTCTATATCGGCAGCGCCGACATCATGCCCCGTAACCTTGACCGGCGCATTGAAGTGCTTGTCCCCATCCTCGATCCCGGATTGCGGGCGTGCCTGCGCAACGATATTTTGGAAACACACCTCCGCGACAACCAGCAGACATGGCGGCTTCAGGAAGACGGCACCTATTGCCGCATCAAGCCCGGCAAGGAAGAACAGCCCGTCAACGCACAGGAAACCATGATGCGCCGCAGCCGGGAGTGTGCCTGATCCTCAAACGCCCAAAAGGAAAAAATCATGACCATACATACGAAAGACCAGTTGCAGGAGCCTCAGGCGGCCCCGGAGAAGCGGCCCGCAAGGACGGCGAAAACCGTTCCCGCCGGAAAGCCGCAGCCCAAACCGGCTCCTAGGGCCGGCAGGAAGCCGAAACCCGTTCAGCCTGAGCCCGCAAAACAGAAATCCGCCCCGGAACCCGCAGCCGCCCCAAAAGCCTATGCCTCCGCCCCGGCCCTGTCCGCCCCCTGCTCCGAACCGTGCCCGGAAACCTGTTCCGCCCCTGCCGCCGAAGCGGTGGAACGCGGCGGGGAAACGCCCCTCACCACGGCGGTCATGCCCGAATCGCCGGTCATGGCCGATTCGCTGACGCATGGGCAGCGTGTAGCCGCCATCGCCGCGACCCTGTTTCAGGATCTCGCCGAGCTCCACGGGCTCGACGACGTCTGGGGGCACAGGCTCCACCTCGCGGCGCAGCTGCACGACATCGGGTTCGCCGAAGGCCGCAAGGGGCACCATAAAATCAGTATGCGCCTCATTGAGGAAGATCTCAGCCTGAACATCCACGAGGACGACCGCCCGTGGGTCGCCCTGCTCGCCCGCTACCACCGCAAGGCATGGCCCTCGCGCCGGCACGCCCGTTTCGACGCCCTGAAAAAAAGCGACCGGAAGGCGCTGCGCAAGGCGGCGTCCCTGCTCCGCATTGCGGATGCGCTCGACTACACCCACACGGGTGTCGTCGGGAACCTTGCCGTCGCCGTCAAAAAGCACAAGGTCATCATCGCCGTCCAGTGCTCAGGAGACTGTTCCGCGGAAATGGAGCGCGTCATCAAAAAGGGCGATCTGTTTATGCACGTCTTTGGGCGGGAGCTGGAATGCGTATGCCAGGAGAACTAGGCCGGACGGAAAAAGTCATCGGCATCATCGATCTCGGCAGCAACTCGGTGCGTCTGCTGCTCGTCCGCGTCCATGCGGACGGTTCCACGACGATCCTGAACCAAGTCAAGCACATGGTTCGCCTCGGCGAAGGCGGGTTCACCCACAGCCGCCTTCAGGAGGAAACGATGGCCCGCACCATTGCTGTGCTGCGCGGGCTGGCGGAAATGTGCGCGGTCTATGGGACGACGGAAATCATCGCCATCGCCACGGCTGCCGTGCGCGACGCCGTCAACGGCCCCGAATTTATCCGCCGCGTGCAGGAAAAGACCGGGATAGACTTCACGGCCGTATCGGGCCGCGAAGAGGCGCGCCTCATCTACCTCGGCGTTTCCAGCGGGCTGGAGCAGAGCAAAAGCCTCCGGCTGTTCATCGACATCGGCGGCGGCAGCACCGAGCTCATCGTGGGCGATTCGCAGTCCTATGCGAACCTCGATTCGCTCAAGCTCGGCTGCGTGCGCCTGACCAACCTGTTTTTTGAGGACAACAAAGGGCCGGTTTCCGCCTATACCTACGCGGCGCTGCAACGCTACGTCCGCAACGAGGCCCTGCACTCCTTCCAGCGCATCGCGGGGTTCGAGATCCCCGAAGCCGTCGCCAGTTCGGGCACGGCTCAGAACCTCGCGGAAATCGCCGCCGCGCTGGAGCAGCAGGACGCCGCGCGCACGGGCAGGGCTTCCACGGCTTCCAAGCATGTCCTCAGCTACGACGGCCTGCGCCGCGCCGTCAAGGAACTGTGTTCCCGCACTCTTGAGGAACGCAAATCCATGCCGGGCATCAATCCCAACCGGGCCGACGTGATCATTGCGGGCGCGGCCATCCTCCAGACCATCATGGAGGAACAGGGATTCGAGAGCGTGACCATCAGCAACCGCAACCTGCAAAACGGCATCCTCGTCGACTACCTCATGCGGACGCATCCCCAGAAGGCAGGCGCCCGCCTCTCCACCCGCGAGGAAAGCATCCTCCAGCTTGCACGGTTCTGCCGCTTCGAGGAGAAACATTCCCGGCACATCGCGAAGCTGGCCCTTGAGCTGTTCGACAGCGCGCGGGCCATCGGGCTGCACGACGCCCCGCCCGTATCGCGCGAGCTGCTGTACTATGCCGCCCTGCTGCACGACATCGGGATCTTCATTTCCTTTGCGAACCACAACGCGCACAGCCACTATCTGATCCGCAACACGGAGCTGCTCGGCTTCACGGAACGCGAAATCGAGCTCATAGCGGCGCTGGCGTTCTTCCACCGTAAGAGGCCCTCCAAGAAAATACCGCTGTTCCTCCAGCTTGATGAAGGCATCCGGGAAGAGGTGCGCCTGCTGTCCCTGTTCCTGACCCTTGCGGAGCGCATGGACAAAAGCCACCGCCAGATCATCCGTTCGGCCCGTTTCGGGCGCACGCCGGACGGGGAACTGGAGCTGTGCCTCCACGCTTCCGAGGCCTGCCCCATCGAAATTGAAGAGATCGGGCGCAGCCAAAAGCTGATCAAGAAGGCCTTCCACACGCATTT
>URTO01000235.1 GCA_900550745.1 uncultured Desulfovibrio sp.
GGCATGGTGCTGAATCTGGACAAGTGCCTCGCGTGCCACACGTGCAGCATCCCGTGCAAGAACGCGTGGACTACGGCCCCCGGCACGGAATATATGTGGTTCAACAATGTGGAAACCAAGCCCGGCGTGGGCTATCCCAAGGAATGGGAAAATCAGGATCGCTACAAGGGCGGTTGGGAAATCAGGGACGGCAAGCTCCATCTGCGGGCGGGCGGCAAGGCAGGCAAGCTGGCAAATATTTTTGCGAACCCGGATCTGCCGGGCCTCGACGACTACTATGAGCCGTGGAAATACGATTATGAACGGCTGACGGACAGCCCGGCTTCGCGGCACCAGCCTGTGGCCCGCCCCCATTCGGCGGTTACGGGAAAGGCGTTCAGCCCGCAGTGGGGCAGCAACTGGGAGGACGACCTCGGCGGCGCGCCCGTCACGGGGCTTTCCGACCGCAACTTCGCGGGGCTCGAAGCCAAGGCGTATCTTGATTTCAAGAACGTGTTCATGATGCACCTGCCGCGCCTGTGCGAGCACTGCCTGAATCCCGCGTGCGTGGCGTCCTGTCCGTCCGGAGCCATGTACAAGCGCGACGAAGACGGGATCGTGCTGGTGGATCAATCCCGCTGCCGCGGCTGGCGCTACTGTGTTTCGGGATGCCCATACAAGAAGGTGTACTTCAACTGGAAGACGCACCGTTCGGAAAAGTGCCTGTTCTGCTACCCGCGCATTGAAGCGGGCGAGCCGACCCTGTGCGCGCACAGCTGCGTGGGCCGCATCCGGTACGTGGGCGTCATGCTGTACGATGCCGACCGGGTGCGCGAGGCCGCCTCGCACCCCCAGCCGCAGGGGTTGTATCAGTCGCAGCTTGAAGTGTTCCTCAATCCCAATGATCCAGCCGTCTGCCGTGAGGCCGGACGCAAGGGCATTTCATGGCATGTCATGGAAGCGGCCCGCCGTTCCCCCGTCCGCAAGCTGGTGGCGGATTGGAAGCTGGCCCTGCCGCTGCATCCCGAATTCCGTACCTTGCCGATGGTGTGGTACGTGCCGCCGACCAGCCCGCTCGTTTCGGGAGGCGTTGAAGACGCCAAGGGGCTTGACCGGATGCGGATTCCCGTCCGCTACCTCGCCAACCTGCTGGCGGCCGGCGACGAGGGGCCGGTACGCTCGGCGCTTTCCCGCCTGCTCGCCATGCGCCGCCACATGCGGGACGGACAATTCCGGTCAACGGCTTCCGCGCCGTTCCCGTCCCTGCGGGTGCATCCCGACACGTCGGGAGCGTTGGCCGATGCCGGCCTGACGCCTGAGCAGGCTGCCGAGATGTATCATCTTCTTGCCATCGCCCGCTATGAGGATCGGTTTGTGGTTCCGACCTCTGGCCGTGAAAACCACGACGATGTCTGGGCCATGAAGGGTTCGGAAGGGCTGGCGCAGGGTGAAATGGAGGAAAGGCCATGAACGGTTCCGATCGTCAGCTTCTGCTCGCCGTGTCGGGGCTGCTGCATTACCCCGATGACGATTTTTTCGTTCAGGCACGCTCAATCGAGGAACTGTGCGGTCTGCTGTCCGTGGTTCGGGCGTACCCGCTGCGGGAGTTCATCCGGTCGGCCCGCTCGAAAGGACTTTCCAGCCTGCGCGAAGAGCACGTCGCCATTTTCGATATGGACGGCAAGTGCAGCCTGTCCCTTGCATGGCATCGGTATGGGGACGATCCCCGGCTTGGGCGTGCTCTGGCGGGCCTGAACGAGCTGTACCGGGACGCCGGATTTGAGCCCGTGCGGGGCATATTGCCCGATTACCTGCCGTTGGTGCTCGAATTCCTTTCCGCCGCCCCGGACTGGGCGCGGCTGGTGTTCCTCGACGGTTTCGGCAAGGAGCTCCTCGGCGTCTATGCCGCGCTCGAAGCCCGGCACCCCGGCAGTTCCTATGTCTCGCTGTTCCGGCCAATCGCTGCGGTTCTCGGCCTCGTCCCGGATCAACGCCTTCCCGCGAAACGGTTGGAGCAAGTTCGGGTGGTGGAGGGGATATTGGGGAAAGGGGGAAAATGTTTTTGAGCGTAGGGAGCGCCCGTGCGGTTTCCCTCTTTTTTCCCAAAATTTCCGGCTGATGGGGCATTGCGGGGGGCGTTCCGGTTGCAGCCGTTTCACCATATCCCACAATATCTTGATATGGATAAGGTTTACAGGGCCGATTTCCCATCGGGCGGAAAGCATTCCCTCCGGGCCTGTATGGGCGATACGGTGTAGTACGAATAATCTACAGATCTTTAGAATTCCCTTCAGGCCCGTATGGGCAATGCCCCATACGCCGGGAGGCATCGGCAATGCATACAAGCAATGCAACATGCCGGAAGGCGATGCCCATATGCCGAGAGGCATCCTTAAAGGAGGTCATATGCGCTTTTTCTTTGCGTACTATCCATACATCTGCATAACATTGCTGGTGGCGGGGCTGGCATTCCGGTACGTGACGGCGCCGGGCGGCTGGAACGCGCGTTCCAGTGAGATTTTTGAGAAGACGTGGCTGCGCCGGGGATCAATCATATTCCACTATGCGATCATCTTGTCTTTCTTTGGGCATATTGTGGGCCTGCTCACGCCCGACAGCGTAATGCACGCCCTGCGGATTTCCATGAAAGCCCACATCGAGGTTGCCGTGGGCATGGGCATGATTCTGGCCCCGCTGGTTGTGGCCGGCCTCGGCATCCTGCTGTGGAGGAGGATCACGGACGAGCATGTCTGGGCTACAACCGTTCCTATGGACGTGCTGGTGGTGCTGCTCATTCTGGTCAACGGCTGTACGGGATTGTATCAGGCGTATGTGGCGCACTTTCCGGTATTTGTGACCGTTGGCCCGTGGCTGAGGGGCCTTGTCGCCTTCCGGCCCGAAGCGGTTCTGATGGAATCGGTGCCGCTGTTCCTGCAAATCCATGTGGTGAGCGCGTTTACGCTGTTCGCGCTGATTCCGTTCAGCAGGCTGGTGCACATCTTCAGCGTGCCGGTCACATACGTGCTGCGTCCGTTCCAGATCTATCGGAGGCGGTATGCCGGACTCTAAAAACACTGTCGGCGGGCGTTTTTTGACCATGCTGGAAGCGCAGGCCCCCACCAACTTCGCAATAGTCATGTCCACGGGCATCGTATCCGTGGCCCTGCACCTGCTGGATTATCCCATCGGCGCACGCCTGCTGTTTTGGCTTAATGCGGCGCTGTGCGTGGGGCTGGCGGGCCTGTACATCATCCGGCTGTTCGTGTTCCCGAAACGGTTCATCCAAGATTTCAGGAGCCACGGCGCGGGGCCGGGCTTCCTGACGGTGGTGGCGGGCATATGTATTCTGGGCAACCAGTTCGTGCTGCTCGGCAAAGATCCGGCTTTGGGCGAGGCGCTGTTCTGGATAGGGAGCGGCCTGTGGATCGTGATTCTGTGGGGCGTATTCTACTTCGTGTTCTCCGACGACCCCAAGCCGCCGCTGGAAAAAGGCATTAACGGCGCGTGGCTGGTCGCCACCGTGAGCACGCAGGCCATCGTGATCCTCGGCTGCATCCTCATCGATCATATGCCGTGGGACAAGGAAATCGCCTTTTTTGCGTTCACGGCGCTGTTCCTGCTTGGATTCATGCTGTATTTGTTTGTAATAACAATGATATTTTATCGTTTCGCATTCAAGGATCTGGAACCGGCGCAGCTCAGCCCGACCTATTGGATCAATGCCGGGGCCGTGGCGATTACGACGCTGGCGGGCGCGGAACTGTTGTCGCATCCGGGCGCATCGCCGCTGTTGATGGAGCTTTTCCCGTTCATCAAAGGGCTGACGCTCATGGCATGGGCCACGGCGACATTCTGGATTCCGATGCTCTTTCTGCTCGGGTTCTGGCGGCACGGCGTGAAGCGATACCCGGCGGCCTATGTCCCGGAATACTGGGGCATGGTGTTTCCGTTGGGGATGTACACGGCATGTACGGCGATGCTGGCGAGAGCCCTGAATCTGGAATTCCTATTGCCGTTGCCGGAAGCGTTCGTGTATGTGGCGCTGGCTGCGTGGGCGGCGGTTTTTTGCGGCATGGTCATCACAAGGCTGGCAATGCTCCTGAGAGGGGATTGCCCGACGGCATAGCCCAATGGGGAGGCTGCCGAACCAGAAGCTGTTTCTCCCTTCCATAAAAAAAGCAGCCTTTTGGGGTTGGCTTTAGCCCGCTGAGGACGCGAATCCTTGAAGCAATCCCTCGGCTTAGCCGGGGGCTCCTGAAGTTTGGCCCCTTACTAGGTCATGTCGTCAATTTGATATAATC
>URTO01000236.1 GCA_900550745.1 uncultured Desulfovibrio sp.
ATCGTGTGCCGCTCATCGGCTTCTCTGGTTCGCCCTTCACGCTGGCCTGCTACATGATCGAAGGTCGAGGCAGCCGCTACTTCATGATCAAGGGGCTCTCCAAACTCACCGCCGCCGTACACCGCCACGATGGGAAGATAGCCATCCAGCTCCAGCACGGCGGACGCTTCGGGAACCCGCCAACTTCCGGCTGTCCACGCCTGCTTGTTTCCATGATCCCCGGCCTCGCCCCTACGGAAAACGCCCGCGTCATGGACTCTGGGGATATCGAAGGCATGGTCGATGCCTATGTGCAGGCCGCCCGCCGCGCCGTGGAAGCGGGGTTCGACGCCGTGGAAATCCACGGGGCCAGCGGCTATCTGCTCGAACAGGCCGTGTCCGCGTTCACCAACCGCCGCACCGACGGGTACGGCGGATCGCTCGCCAAGCGCCTGCGCTTTCCTACCGAGGTCGCCCGCGCCGTCCGCGCCGCGGTGGGCGAAGATTTCCCCATCCTCTACCGCCATACCTCCGTGGAGGACGTTCCCACCGGGAACGGCATCGACCTCGACACCACCGTGGAGCTGTGCCGCGCCCTCACGGACGCGGGCGTCAACGCCTTCGACATCACGGCGGGCATGCAATGCTGCTTTGAGCTGATGACGCCCCCTACCTGTATGCCCAAGGCATGGAACGCCGCCACCAGCGCTGCCGTCAAGCAAGCGATTGGGGACAGGGCACGGGTCATGCTCACGGGCCGGATTTCCGACGCCGACACTGCCGAACGGGTCGTCCGCGACGGCTTGGCCGACTTCGCCATCATGGGCCGGGCGCTTATTGCGGATTCGCATCTGGTGGAAAAATACGCCGCCGGGCGCAAGGACGAAATCTGTCCCTGCGTGGCCTGCGGGCAGGGCTGCGTGGGCAATGCCGACAAGATGATCCCCATTACCTGCGCCCTCAACCCGCTTTCGGGCCGGGAAGCCTCCATGCCCGCCGTCCCGAAGGCGGAAACGCCGCGCCGGGTGGCCGTCGTGGGAGCCGGGCCCGCCGGGCTCATGGCCGCCGCCACCGCCGCCGAGCGGGGGCATGAGGTCATCCTGCTCGAACGCTCGGATCGGCACGGCGGGCAGATCAACCTTGCCGCCGTCCCCCCGCACAAGGACGATCTGCGCCTTATTTCGGATTATCTGTACCGCAAGGCCCAACGCGCGGGCGTGGCGTTCCGCTTCTCGTGCGGGGCCACGCCGGAAAGCGTCCGCGAGCTGTCCCCCGACGCCGTGATCGTGGCTACGGGCAGCCTGCCCGTCACCCCACGTTTCTGCGTCTCCGCCGCCGGAGCCGTCACCGCACAGGACATCCTGAGCGGGGCTGAGGCGGGCGAGAACGTCCTCGTGCTCGGCGGCGGGCTCATCGGCTGTGAAACCGCCGAATACCTCGCCACGCGGGGCCGCTCCGTCACCGTGGTTGAGATGCTGCCGCAGCTCGCCAAGGATATGGAATGGTGCGCCCGGGTGCTCCTGCTGCGCCGCATGGCCTCGCTCGGCATCAAGCTACGGCCCGGCAACGAAATCCTTTCCATCGGCGCGGACAACGCCGTCACCGTCCGCAACGGAAAAGGCCGGGAAGAAACCCTCTCCGGCTTCGACACCCTCGTCGTCGCCGTGGGCTACGCCTCCAACGCCGTCGGGACCATCAACGACGTCGCCCGCATCTCCCGGCGCTGCCGCGAGGTGGGCGCGTTGCTCTCCGTGGACGCCGTGCACATCGCCCCGCACAAGGCCATCGACATGGACGCCATCGGTGCGGATATGCTGTTCTGCTCCGTCTACAAGTTTTTCGGGGGACATATCGGCATCGCGGCAATCCGGAAAAACGTGTTTGAGGCGCTCGACACCTACCGCCTGCATCCGGCACCCTCCACGGCCCCCGGCAAGCTCGAAACCGGGACGCAAAGCCATGAGGCCATCGCGTCCATCGTGCCCGCCGTGGACTTCATCGCCGGGCTCGGCACCGGTTCTACGCGCCGCGAACGCCTCGTCTCCGGCTTCGAGCGCATCGAACGGCACGAAAACGCCCTCGCCGAGATAATCAGGCAAGGGCTCGCGGGTGTCCCCGGCCTGACGCTGTACCAGTCCGAAGGCCCCAAGACCGCCACCGTCGCCTTTACGCTGGAAGGGCAGTAACCCGGCGACGTATGCCGGAAACTCTGCGACCGATACGGCATCTTTGCCGCCGATGGGGACTATTACGCGGAAACGCTCGCCCACAGGGTCGGCGTCGACCGGATCGGCGGCTGGGTCAGGGTTGGATTCGCCCCGTACAACACCGAAGAGGAAGCCGAACTGCTCGTCAGGGCCGTCCGCGAAATTGCAGCCGGATAACTAATATAACTTCTTTGAAAGTAAAAAAGATCTGAGCGCATCCTGCCTCGGCAGGATGCGCTCATGTCGGATCAAGGGGCGACAGCGCTGGCAGGGCGGCTCGCCCCTTGTGGAGTGCGGAGGCGGTTCCCCTCCGCCCCATTCGGTTCCGGGGCAAAGCCCCGCCAAAGTCATGCGGCGGGCGCTTCATCCTTGGCGTACTTTCGGTTCCAGCCGGTGAAGGCGGAGAACAGCAGCACCGCGAGCAGTGCCCATGAATAGGGATTGTACAGGGCCGCGCTGATGGGCGGGGCGGGGATGGCGTAGGTTTCCGCCGCGCTGTAGAGCGCCCCATACCACGCCGCCACTGCGATATGCCACGGCAGGACAAAGAAGATCGTGCACACCGCGCAGTCCATGAGGTTGGCGCGCCGCGCCGCCGCGAGGCCGAAGCGCTCGCCCAGAGGCCGCACGATGCTCGGCCCCACCAGCAGTTCCGCCGGGGCATTGGCGGAAATGGGGATCGAGGCCAGAATGGTCACGCCGACGATGAAGAGTTCGGCCTGCCGGACGCCGGTAACCAGCGTGCTCTGGGCGAAGTCCAGGATACGCCGCATGATGCCGCATTCCACCAGTATCTGCGTTACCGCCAGAATCAGGATCGCAAAGATGATCGCGCCGACCACGTTGTCTATCCCGGCCTGAATGAGGCCCGTGGAACCTCCCTTTGCGGCGGGGACGCTGAAGATGTCGGCAGGCCGGATGGTTCCGATCAACATGCCGACGAACGCGGCGGCAACATTGCCGTAAATGAGCGATTCGATGATGTGCCGCCCCTTGAGCGCCGAGACGACGACAGCCGCAAGCGCCAAAAGCATGAACAGGCCTGACGGGTTCAGGCCGGCCTGCATTTCGGGAAGGGGCCGTACTTCCCCGCCTCCGCCGAACACAAGGAACACCACGGCGGAAATGGACGCCGCCGAAATGGCCAACGGGAAACGGCTACGCACCACGTCGCGCATTTCGGCCCCCTGCGTGTAGGCCGAGACGATGGTGGTGTCGGAGATGGGCGCGAGGTTGTCCCCGAAAGCCGCGCCGGACAGGATCGCCAGCCCGAGCATGGCCGGATCCGCTCCGAGGAAATAGCCCGCCGGATACAGCACCGGCGACAGGGCAATGCAGGTGCCGGTGCTCGTGCCCGTGCCGAGGGCGAACAGCATCGCGGCGAGGAAGACCAGCACCACGAAGACGCCGCCCTGCGCCCCGGTCGTCATGCCCATCCACAAGAGCCCCTGCACAAGCCCACCTGCGGCCATGAGCTGGCCGAACACCCCGGCCAGCAGCCACGCCGTAACGATGACGATGCCCGTGCGGTCGCCGATGCCCCGCATCGCCGCCTTGCAGTATTCCTCCTTGTTTTTGGCGAAGAAGATCCCAACGCACAGCGCGATCCACGCGCAGGCCCAAAAGGGCTTGGTGCCGCCCCGCTCCGCAACCGACAGCCAGACGAGCCCTCCCACCAGCACGATGAGAGGGATCAAGCCGCCGAACAATCCGCCGTACATTTCAAGCTTCTTTTCCTGCATGAGGCACTCCTTCTTATCCGCTTAGGCGTTGCCTGTATTTATTCTATTGTCGACATTCGACAACAATTGATTTGGATATAGAGCTACGTGAAAAAAGAATCAAGCCTTCTTGTCATATCAGCCTGAAAAGAAGCCCTGCCAAGGCATAAAAATACCATTATTTTCTTGTTGTTATCTCCAAAAATAAAAATACATCAATGATTCTTCCCCTCGAAACCGGCATGTTTGAGTTATTTTTATCCATTTGTATTTATTCTATTTTATAAAAATACCCCCAACCGTCCCCGCAGCAGGACCGGAGAGCCTTTCAACGTATCCTGAATGCTTTGCCGCATTTCT
>URTO01000237.1 GCA_900550745.1 uncultured Desulfovibrio sp.
TTTGGAAAGGGAGGGATGGGGTTTGGGGAAGGGAGGGAAAAGCTTTTCTTCAGAAAAGTTTTCCCTCCCTTCCCCAACTGCCTCTCTCCACTTTCAAAATAAAGTTGCTATGCAAAACAACGTGGCTGATTACATCCGGTCGCTGCTGGCGTCCGAACGGTTCGCGAGGCAGGTGACGCACCATAGGGTGCTGCCCGCGCGTGAGGCCCGCTATGGCGAGGCGCGCCGCCCGTGGCCCCGCGCCATTGCGGAGGTGCTGCGCGAGCGGGGGATCGCGTCGCTCTACAGCCATCAGGCGCTGACGGCGGATATTGTCCGCGCCGGGCGCGACGTGGTCGTCGCCACGCCTACCGCCAGCGGCAAGACGTTGTGCTACAGCCTTCCGATACTGGAAAAATGCTTGCAGAACCCGGACAGCCGCGCGCTGATGCTGTTCCCGCTGAAGGCGCTGGCGCAGGATCAGCTTGCCGCGTTTGGGGAGCTGACCGGGCACTGGCCCGAAGCGGCGAGGCCGTCCATCGCCATCTATGACGGCGATACGACCGATCATTTCCGGCGCAAGATCCGCAGGAACCCGCCCAATGTTCTGATCACCAACCCTGAAATGCTGCATCTGGCGATTTTGCCCTTCCATGAGCAATGGACGACGTTCCTCGCGTCGCTTTCGCTGGTGGTCGTGGATGAGGCGCATACCTATCGCGGCGTGCTCGGATCGCACATCAGCCAGCTTTTCCGCCGCCTGAACCGGATCTGCGCCCGCTACGCCGCCCGCCCCAATTTTGTTTTCTGCACGGCGACGGTCGGCAACCCGGAGGAACTGGCGGGCAATCTGCTGGGCAGGGTGTTGGTGCGGGAGAAGGGGCCTTCCCAAAAGGATGCCTGCCCCGCTTCCCCTCCGGTTGCCCCTTTGCCTTCCCCTGAGCCTGCCGCGCAGGGGGCGGAAACGCCCGGCGCCTTCCATGAATCGGCGGACATCCCCGTCATCCGCGAATCGGGCGCGCCGACGGGCAGGCGGCATATGGTGTTCATCGACCCGGAAGACAGCCCTTCCACAACCGCCATCGCGCTGCTGAAGGCGGCGCTGGCGCGGGGGCTGCGGACTATCGTGTACTGCCGTTCAAGGCGTATGACGGAACTCATCGCGCTGTGGGCCGCTGACAAGGCCGGAAGCTACGCGGGCCGCATCAGCGCGTACCGGGCGGGTTTTTTGCCTGAGGAACGGCGCGAGATCGAAGCCCGCATGAGCGACGGGCAACTGCTTGCCGTGGTCACGACCAGCGCGCTGGAACTGGGGATCGATATCGGCAGCCTCGACGTGTGCATCCTTGTGGGGTATCCGGGCACGGTCATTTCAACCATGCAGCGGGGCGGCCGCGTGGGGCGGGCCGGGCAGGAATCCGCGGTGCTGCTCGTCGCGGGCGAGGACGCGCTGGATCAGTATTTCATCCACCAGCCTGAGGCGTTTTTCGGGCGTGAGCCGGAACGGGCGGTCATCAATCCCGACAACGAAGTCATCGTCAAACGGCACCTTGAATGCGCGGCGGCGGAACTGCCTTTGGCTTGCGGCGATCCGTGGCTGAGGGGCGAGGGCGCTCAGGCGGCGTTGCGGGAGCTGGAAAGGGAGGGGCTACTCCTCAAGTCGGCGGACGGCAGGGAATGGGTGGCCGCCCGCAAGCGCCCGCAGCGGCATGTGGATCTGCGCGGCTGCGGCGCGTCATGCACCATTGTGGACGCCGAGGGCAAGCCCATCGGCAGCGTGGACGGGCATCAGGCGTACAAGGAGACGCACCCCGGCGCGGTCTATCTGCACCGGGGCAAGACGTATGTGGTCAAAAGCCTCGACATGGCGGAGCGGATTGTCCGCTGCGAAGTGCCGCAGCAGCGGGTAAACTGGCATACCAGGGTCAGAAGCCACAAGGAAACCGCCATCATTGAAGTGAAGGCTTCGGGCTCGGCGTTTGGTGCGCCCGTTGCGTTCGGGCGGCTCCGGGTCACGGAAACCATCACCGGCTACGAACAGCGCTCCGTTGCCGACAACCGGCTGATCTGCGTCGTGCCGCTGGATCTGCCCCCGTTGGTTTTCGAGACGGAGGGCTTGTGGTTTTGCGTGCCGGACGGCCCGCGCCGGGCCACTGAGGACGGCCTCATGCACTTCATGGGTTCCATCCATGCGCTGGAACATGCGGGTATAGGGCTCATGCCGCTGATGGTCATGGCGGATCGCAATGATTTCGGCGGTATTTCCACACCCATGCACGCCCAGCTCGGCATGCCCGCCGTTTTCGTGTATGATGGGCTGCCCGGCGGCGCGGGGCTGTGCCGTTCGGCTTTCCCGCGCCTTGCGGAATTGTTCGCGGCGGTGCGGGATTTGTTGCTGCGCTGCCCCTGCGAGCTCGGCTGTCCGTCTTGCGTACACTCGCCGAAGTGCGGATCGGGAAACCGGCCCATCGACAAGGCGGGGGCGTTGTTTTTGTTGGAGCGGATCATGGAGGCCCCCGCTCCGGGCGGGGATATGGTTGTGAGCGGGCTGGAATCGGAACAGCCGAAGGAGAAGACCGTTATGGCGGCGGATATTGAATTGGGAGGCCCGGCGGCGGGAAGTTCTGAGCGTATCGTTGCGCCGCTTCCTGAGCGGTTTATGGTGCTCGACGTGGAAACCCGGCGTTCGGCGGCCGAGGTGGGCGGCTGGCACCGGGCGGATCGCATGGGCGTCAGCGTGGCGGTTCTGTACGACTCCAGGGGCGACTGCTTCACCGAATACGAGCAGGAAGATCTCCCGGCCATGTTCGAGCGCCTGAGGGAGGCTGAATTGGTCATCGGGTTCAACTCGTCGCGCTTCGACTACGCGGTGTTGCAGCCGTTCGCCGGGTACGATCTGCGTTCCCTGCCCACGCTGGACATGCTTGTGGAGGTCAAAAAGCGGCTTTCCTACCGTGTTTCGCTGGATAATCTGGCCCGTGCCACCCTGAACGCCCCCAAGAGCGCGGACGGGATGCAGGCGCTGCAATGGTGGAAGGAAGGCAACCTTGCCTCCATCGCCGAATATTGCCGCAAGGACGTGGAGATCACCCGCGACGTGTATCTGTTCGGTCACAGAGAAGGCTATCTGCTGTTTACCAACAAGGCCGGGCAGCGGGTACGGGTTGTGGTGGAGTGGTAGGGAAGGAACCGTTAGAGAGGCTCTCTCCGAAAAAAGTTCCCCCATCTCCCGAGCCTTACGGCGTTATCGAATTCCTTTCTGGGATTCAGGCCGTGAGTATCGGGAAATGGGGGGAATGCGGGATAGGGAGGCGTCCGTCAGCGTGAAGGCTGATCGGGCGTCTTTTCTTTTTCCTTTGTGTCCTGTTGCGCCCCCTGACCGAGGGCGTGGGCGTCGGGGCATCAGCTCGGCACGGAGCGCCGGTTTTTGCCGATCATCCATCGAAAGCCCCAGACGACCCAGCCTGCCAGCAGGATGATGAACAGGGCGCTTTTCATCGGAACAGCTCCACGATTTCGCGGGGCGTGATGTCCGGGCGGATGTCGCGCAGGGCGAGGTTGATGAAGTCGTCGGCGGTGTCCATGTCGAGCTTCATTTCAGGATGGTGCAGGGCCGGATCGAGCGGGTCGAAGGTGCGGATGGCGAACAGCTCCGGGTTGTCCACGATATACGAGAGGCAGTGCTCACGGTGGGCGGGCAGGGTGGCCTCGTTCATGGCTTTGGTGAACAGCTCGAAGGAGACGATTTCCGCGCCGAGGCCGTCCGGGTAGAGGTTGTTGCGCGGGATGTGGTTGTAGGCGTAATCGCAGTTCCCGGCGGCGTGTTCGCGCTGGTAGAAGCGGATCAGGTTGTCGATTTCCCCGCCCCAGATCAGCGGGTTGTCGGCGCACACGCGGACTACGAGATCCGCACCGTGCGCGGCGGCGGCCCCGTACATGCGCGAGAGCACGTCTTGTTCCGATCCCCGGAAGATGTTGACGCCCTGCGCCCGCAAGTGGCGGGCAAGCACTTCGTCGCGCCGGGTGTCGGGCAGGGCGACGACCAGATCGTCGGCCAGTTCCGAGCGTGCGCAGCGCCCCACCACCCAGTCGATGACGGGCAGGCCGTGCAGGTTCAGCAAGGTTTTGCAGGGCAGGCGGCTTGATCCCAGCCGTGCCTGAATGACGATGACGGTTTTCATGGCTGTATCCTTTGGGGTGGGAGGGAAGGGGAATCGGGGGAGGGGAGAAGGAACCCTTCTGGAGAAGGGCTTCCTTCTCCCCTCCCCCGGAGCCCCCTCCCT